>NZ_BAAHXB010000030.1:0-51091 GCF_054657215.1 Endothiovibrio diazotrophicus | reverse complement strand
TAGCCCCCGGTGGACGAACTACTTGGCCACGGTCAGCCCCAGGTCGGTCCACGACTGCATCCCGCCGCGGTACCACTTCAGCTTGTCGGCCGGATAGCCGTGCTTGAGCAGGGTCTTCACGTTGGTCGCCGACTGGGCGCACCAGGCGCCGTTGCAAAACAGCACCAGGGTCTTGGCGCCGGAGAAGTCGAGCATCCCCTTGTGGTCGGCGACCCCGAACTTGGCGATCTCCTCACGGAAGGTGTCGGCGGCGTTGGTGTCCCAGGCGGTGGCGCTCTCGGCGCTGATGCGGGTCCACGGCACATTGATCGAGCCGGGGATGGTGCCGCGGGCAAGCCACTCGGGGGTACGCGAGTCGACCACCAGGATCGAGTCGTCACCGTCGGACATCCTCTTCAGGTAGCTCAGCACCTCCAGCTCGCCGAGGGTCTCGACGCCCGGCGCGATCTGGATCGGCTGGACGCAGAAGGGCGGGCAGGCGCGGTGCTCCTGATTGCGGGTGATCACCACCTCCTTGCCGTCCTGCTTGACGGTGACCTGGTCGAGGTCCTTGGTGATGGAGTGGCCGCCGGCAAAGCCGGCCAGCGGCAGCGAAAGGGCAACGGCGGCAAGAGCGGAACGAAGGGTGGAAACGGAATTCACGGCGACGACCTCCTCGGTGTTTTTTGGACGCTTATTCATCTTATCCAAGCAGACGATAACACTGGAAGCAACCGGCGCACACCTGGGGAGAACCCCAAACCGCCCCGGCACCCCCTATTGCCCCCCGATCATCCAGTAGAGGAGAACCACCAGCGAAACCACCAGGGCCGCCGGCGCCTTGCGCCCCCGCACCCGGCGTAGCGCCAGCAGCGAGGTCACCATCGCGATGAGCGCGGAGACCAGATCCAGCAACAGCAGCAGGCCGAAAAGCAGGGTCCCGGCGATGGCGACGAAGGGGTGGGCCTCACCGCTCCCGGGGAGCAGCAGGGCGTGGGCCAGGGCCGCCGCCAGCGCCAGCAGCAGCGCGGCGAGCGCGAAGCCCCACGCCAGCCCCGCCAGTTCCGTCGCCTGCCGGCAGCACGGATCGGCGTCGTCCGCGGCTCGATCCTCCCGCCGCATGCTCAAGCCCCGGCCCCTTCGCCAAGCGAGCGATTGTTGCGCTCAACGGTCAGCACCACCTTCTCCTGTAGGAGCGGCCCCTAGGAGCCTGTCGGACTATGGATGAATCGGCCGCGAAAGCGGGATGACGGCACCCGTTTCCCGAAAATCCTCGTCAAATAGCTCACTATTCTCCTCAAATTTTCGAAAAACGGGCACCGCCCTCCCGCTCCCGCGACTCGATCCCCCATAGCCCGACAGGCTCCTAGGCCGCGATGGTTCGAGGTTGAGGCGGACCCGCTCGTGTTTGCGGGCGATTCTCGGCATGTTCTCTCCGACCGTCCCACCAGGAAGCGAAACCGAGCACCCAAACAGACTCCGGCAACGCAACTTTGGGACGCACACGAGTGCGTCAGCCATCAGTATATTGTAAGAAATTTCTTAGAAAATTGAGAAATATCCTATAGATCCAGAGGACTCGCAGGCACGATAATCCCATCCGCGGAGACCCACTTCCTCCGCACCAACGTTCCTTCCTATGACCACCGACGAGACTGATAATGAAAAAGCTGCTTGTGATTGCCCTTTCCGCCGCCCTACTCAGCGCCTGCGCCTCCCGACCCGACAAGATTTCGGCCGCTCAGGTATCCAGCGCCGGCTACGAAAAGATGACCTGCAACGAGATCGAAGCGGAGATGACCTCCAACTTCAATCGTACCCAGGACCTCAACGCCTCTCTGCACGAGAAGGCGAGCAACGACGAAGCGGCCATGGCCATCGGCATGATCCTGTTCTGGCCAGCGCTGTTCGCGCTTGAAGGGGGAGACGGCCCGGAAGCGGCCGAATACTCCCGCCTGAAGGGCGAGTTCAATGCGTTGGAGGGTGTTGCCGTGCGACACGACTGCGAGCGAGGCATCGAGCTCGGCAAGGAACGGCGTGAGGTGGAGACAAAGATGCGCATTGCCCGGGAGAAAGCCAAAGCAGAGGCCAGCCAGTGGTGATCACAGACTGAACCCCGATTCGCTCTACGAAAATAACGCGGCCTTGGCCGCGTATTTTTTGATCGTTCCCATGCTCCTGCGTGGGAACGCAGGCAGCGACGCTCCAGCGTCGCGTTCGGCGCGGGATCGGATCGGTGAGATACGCGGCGCTGGAGCGTCCCCGGATGCGTTCCCACGCTGGAGCCATCACATCGCGCCACGTCCCTTCCCGTAGGAGCGGCCCCAGGCCGCGATGGCGCCGCCTCCGTTTCTCCCGCAAGCAGGATCAACCACCGCACTTCGCACCATCGCGGCCTGGGGCCGCTCCTACAGGGTGCGGCGTTTGATTTGGGCAACGGCGCGACCGGGGTCGAGCCCCTTGGGACAGGCGGCGGAACAGTTGAGAATGGTGCGACAGGCGTAGAGCTGCTGGCCCTCGGCCAGTTTCTCGGCGCGGGCGTCGGTGGCGGTGTCGCGGCTATCGGCAAGCCAGCGCTCGGCCTGGAGCAACAGCGCCGGGCCGAGGAAGTTCTCCTCCTCGTTCCACCAGTAGCTGGGGCAGGAGGTCTGGCAGCAGAAGCAGAGGATGCACTCCCACAGGCCCTCCAGCCGCTCCCGCTCTTCGGGGGACTGGCGTCGTTCACCATCGGCGGGGGTGTGCCCGTCCTCGTTCTTCAGCCACGGTTCGATCGACGCGTACTGTTCATAGACATGACCGAGGTCCACCACCAGGTCGCGGATCACCGGGCGGTTGGGCAGCGGGAAGATCGTGATCGGACGGTCGCGCAGCTCGACGCGGGTGCTGCACGCCAGGGCGTTGCGCCCATCGACGTTCATCGAACAGGAGCCGCACACCCCCTCGGCGCAGGAGCGGCGGTAGGCGAGCGTCGGATCGATCTCGCGCAACGCCGCCAGGGCGTCGAGCACCATCGGGCCGCAGCGGTCGAGATCGAGCCAGAAGCGCTCGACCCGCGGCGGGTCGCCGCGATCCGGGTCGTAGCGGTAGATATCGAAGGCCTGCACCCTGGCCCCTTCGGGCTTGGGCCATTCGCGGGCGAGCGGCGGGCGGGGGATCTTCAGGTCGGCCATCAGTAGTGCCGCTCCGCCGGCGGGACCGGCTCCACCTCGCCCGAGGTGGCGAGATCCACCGGCCGGTAGGTGAGCGCCACCTTGCCCTCGAACTGCCAGGCCAGGGTGTGCCGCAGCCACCCCTGGTCATCCCGCGCGGGGTGATCGTCGCGGGCGTGGGCGCCGCGGCTCTCGGTGCGCGCCAGCGCCGAATGGAGGGTGGCGGAGGCACAGGCGAGCAGGTTGTCCAGTTCCAGGGCGTCGATCAGCTCGGCGTTCCAAGCCAGCGTGCTGGAGCCGACGCCGAGGTCGTCGCGATCCATCCACACCCGGTCGATCGCCGCGACCCCCTCCTTCAGCACCGCCTCGGTGCGGAACACCGTGGCGTTGGCCTGCATCGCCCGCTGCATCGCCAGCCGCAGCGCCTGCGGCCGCTGGCCGCCGGCGGCGTGGCGCTGGGCGTCGAAGCGGGCGAGGGCGCGCTCCTCCAGCTCCGGATCCGGCGGCGGCAGCGGATCGGTGGGGTCGACGGTGGCGGCGGCACGCCGGGCGGCGGCGCGGCCGAAGACCACGATTTCCAGCAGCGAATTGGTGCCGAGCCGGTTGGCGCCGTGGACCGAGACGCAGGCGCACTCGCCGATCGCCATCAGGCCGGGACAGACCGCATCGGGGTCTTCGGGGGTCGGGTGCAGCACCTCGCCGTGGACGTTGGTCGGGATGCCGCCCATGGTGTAGTGGACCGTGGGGAGTACCGGGATCGGCTCGCGGCGCGGGTCGACCCCGGCGAAGGTCTCGGCGTTCTCGGTGATCGCCGGCAACTTGTAGGTGAACGCATCGGCGTCCAGGTGCTCCAGATGGAGCAGCGCGTGATCCCGCTCCGGCCCGGCACCGCGCCCCTCGCGCACCTCCAGGGTGATCGCCCGCGAGATCACGTCGCGCGCGGCCAAGTCCTTGGCGTGGGGTGCGTAGCGCTCCATGAAGCGCTCGCCGGCGCCGTTGGTGAGGTAGCCGCCCTCGCCGCGCGCCGCCTCGGAGATCAGGTGGCCGTAGCGGTAGAGGCCGGTGGGGTGGAACTGGACGAACTCCATGTCCTGCAACGGCAGGCCGGCGCGGGCCACCATCCCCTGGCCGTCGCCGGTGACGGTGTGGGCGGAGGTGGTGGAGAACCAGGCGCGGCCGTAGCCGCCGGTGGCGAGCACCGTGCGCTGGGCGCGGAAGCGGTGGAGCGTGCCGTCGGCCAGATTCCAGGCGAGCACCCCGCGGCAGGCGCCGTGGTGGTCCATGATCAGGTCGAGGGCGAGGTACTCGACGAAGAAGCGGGCACCCTGCTTGAGGCACTGCTGATAGAGGGTGTGGAGGATCGCGTGGCCGGTGCGGTCGGCGGCGGCGCAGGCCCGCGCCGCCGGCTCGCCACCCCGCGCCCGGGTGTGGCCGCCAAACGGGCGCTGGTAGATGCGCCCATCCGCGGTGCGCGAGAAGGGGACCCCGTAGTGCTCCAACTCGAGCACCGTGGGGATCGCCTCGCGGCAGAGGTACTCCACCGCCGACTGGTCGGCGAGCCAGTCGGAGCCCTTCACCGTGTCATAGAAGTGCCAGCGCCAGTCGTCCTCGGCCATGTTGCCGAGCGCCGCGCCGATCCCCCCCTGGGCGGCAACGGTATGGCTGCGGGTCGGGAAAAGCTTGGTGACGCAGGCGGTATCGAGCCCCGCCTCGACCATGCCGAGGGTGGCGCGCAGGCCGGCGCCGCCGGCCCCCACCACCACCACGTCATGGACATGATCGACGATCGCGTAACTCATCCGCCCCGCCCCACCTGGATCACCGCCAACGCCGCCACCAAGGCGAGCAGGCCGGTGAGGATGCGCGCCACGCGCCGCACCCGGTCGCGCAGCGTCCCCTTCAGATAGTCGCCGATCACCTCGTCGAGGCCGAGGCGGGCGTGGAAGAAGAGCGTCGCCACCAGCACGATCATCAGCGAACCGTTCTCCCGCCGGGCGAGCCACTCGTGCACCGTCGGGTAGTCCACCCGCGCCATCCCCGCCAGCGACCAGAGGAACCAGCCGAGCAGCGGCACCAGCGCCACCGCGGTGACCCGCAACACCACCCAGTGACGGCGGGCGCCGTTCAGCTCAGCCACCACCACACCCCCGCCGTGAGCAGCGCCGCCGCGACCGCCACCACGCCCCCGGTAACCCGCGCCACCGGCAGCGCCAGACCGTAACCGCGATCCCAGGCCAGGTGACGCAGCCCGTTGCACAGGTGGTAGCACAGCGCGAAGAGCACCGCCGCAAGCCCCAACTGCCCGATCCACGAGGCAAGCAGCCCCTGAACCCGAGCGAACCACACCGGTCCCAGCGCCAGCGCCACCAGCCAGAGCGCCAGACCGACGGCCGCCCCGGCGAGCGCCACCCCGGTGACCCGGTGGAACACCGACAGCCAAGCCAGCGGCGGGAGACGATAGATGGTGAGATGGGGCGCGGTAGGACGGGAATTCATGGGGGGAGATTAAAGCACGAAAGGGACAACGGCGTTACCGTGGATGGTCGGCTTCAACCTCGCCATTTCCGCCACCATCCTCTTCAAGGTCCTGCTCTGACGACGGACTACTAGGAGGCTGTCGGACTATGGGGGATCGAGTCGCGGGAGTGGGAGGGCGGCCCCAATTTTTCGAAAACTCGAGGAGAATAGTGAGCTATTTGACGAGGATTTTCGGAAAAGGGCAGGGCCGCCATCCCGCTTTCGCGGCCGATTCATCCATAGTCCGACAGGCTCCTAGCCCGCCAACGCCACCTTCTGCGCGGCGATGATCCCGCCGATCCCCTTCTCCGCCAGATCGAGCATCGCATTCAGCTCCGCGCGCGAATAGGGGTGCCCCTCGGCGGTGCCCTGCACCTCGATGAGGTGGCCCTCGTCGTTCATCACCACGTTCATGTCGGTCTCCGCCGAGCAGTCCTCGGGGTAGTCCAGGTCGAGGATCGGCGTGCCCTGGCGCATACCCACCGAGACCGAGGCGATCTGCGCCTTCAGCGGCGAGGCGGCGATCCGACCCTCCGCCGCCAGCTTGCCGCAGGCGTCGGCCAGCGCCAGCCAGGCACCGGAGATGGAGGCGGTGCGCGTCCCGCCGTCGGCCTGGATCACGTCGCAGTCGAGAGTGATGGTGCGCTCCCCCAGCGCCTGCAGGTCGACTCCGGCGCGCAGGCTGCGGCCGATCAGCCGCTGGATCTCCATGGTCCGCCCCCCCTGCTTGCCCTTGGCCGCCTCGCGGGCACCGCGGGTATTGGTGGCCCGCGGCAGCATGCCATACTCCGCGGTCACCCAGCCCTGCCCCTGGTCCTTGAGAAACGGCGGCACCCGCTCCTCCACACTGGCGGTGCAGATCACCCGGGTGTTGCCAAAGGCCACCAGCACCGAGCCCTCGGCATGCATGGTGAAGTTGCGGGTGAAGCGCACGGCGCGCATCTCGTCGGGGGCACGGCCACTGGGACGCATGGGGACTCCTCGGGGTGTTTCATTGGGTGGGCGCAAAGCTTACCATCGCCCCACCGCGTCGCGATGGAAATAGCCGCCGAAGACTCGGTTGGCGGTTTGTTTCAACACCAACGGCACGACCATCAGAAGCAAAGCCATCCTTCGCGTGTACCAGTAACCGACACCCCGGAACCGCCCCATGATCCTGAGCATGACCGCCTTCGCCACCCGCACCCTGAAAAAGAACTGGGGCGCGCTGACCTGGGAGATCCGCTCCCTCAACCACCGCTATATGGAGCTCACGGTGCGCCTGCCCGAGGAGTTCCGCGCCCTGGAACCTGCGGTGCGCCAGCGGGTCGGCGCCCGTCTCGGGCGGGGCAAGGTGGAGGTGTCGCTGCGTTTCCGCGCCGAGGCGAGCAGCGAGATCAGCATCGACACCGTGCTCGCCGCCCAGATGGCCCAGGTCTGCATGGAGCTCGACGAGCTATTGGAAGACCCCGCCCCCATCTCCGGCATGGACCTGCTGCGCTGGCCCGGCGTCGCCCAGCCGGTGGAGCGCGACCTCACCCCCGCCCGGGAGGCCGCCCTCGGCGTGCTCGACGAGACCCTCGACGAGCTGGCCGAGACCCGCGCCCGCGAAGGGGCGCGCCTGGAAGAACTGGTCAACCAGCGTCTCGACGCCATGGAACCGGTGGTGACGACGGTGCGTGAACGGTTGCCGGAGGTATTGGCCCGGCTGCGCGAACGGCTCGCCGCCCGCCTGCAGGAGATCCGCGGCGAGCTGGACGAGCAGCGGCTGGAGCAGGAGATGGTGCTCGCCGCCCAGAAGATGGACGTCGACGAGGAGATGGACCGGCTCACCACCCACGTCGCCGAGGTGCGCCGGGTGCTCGCCGAGGAGGAGCCGGCCGGCCGCCGCCTCGATTTCCTGATGCAGGAACTCAACCGCGAGGCCAACACCCTCGGCTCCAAATCCGCCGACACCGAGACCACCCGCGCCTCGGTGGAACTGAAGGTGCTGATCGAGCAGATGCGCGAGCAGATCCAGAACATCGAATAGGAATGGCTACCGCCATTCCTATCATTTTGAAGAGTATTGAATTCATGAGGATCCACCGATCATGACCGGACAACCCCAAGCTCCCGGAACCCTGTTCATCGTCTCCGCGCCCTCCGGGGCGGGGAAGACCTCGTTGGTGAAGGCGTTGATCGAGTCGACCGAGGGAATCCGGGTGTCGGTCTCCCACACCACCCGCGCCGCCCGGCCGGGGGAGGAGGACGGGGTCCACTATCACTTCGTCGCCAAGGAGGCGTTCGAGAGGAAGCTGGCCGCCGGCGACTTCCTGGAGCACGCGCAGGTCTTCGACAACTTCTACGGCACCTCGAAGAGCGCGGTGCTCGACCAGCTCGACTCCGGCGTCGACGTGATCCTGGAGATCGACTGGCAGGGGGCGCGGCAGGTGCGTACGGCACTGCCCGACAACGTCAGCATCTTCATCGCCCCCCCCTCCCACAGCGCCCTGGAGCAGCGCCTGCGCGGCCGCGGCCAGGACAGCGAGGAGATCATCAGTCGGCGCATGCGCGACGCCCAGAGCGAGATGAGCCACTACGACGAGTACGACTTCCTGGTGATCAACGACGACTTCGACGTGGCGCTCGCCGAGCTGCGCACCCTGTTCCTCGCCCACCGCCTGCGCCGCGACCACCAGGCGCTCCGCCACGCCGCGCTGATCCGCGACATCCTCGGCTAGGAGCCTGTCGGACTATGGGGGATCGAGCTGCGGGAGGGCTGGGCCGTCATCCCACTTTCGCGGCCAATTCATCCATAGTCCGACAGGCGCCTGGTAATCCTCGCGCCCTTCCGCCCGGCCCCGTACCCCATAGACGGCTCACCGCCGGGAATTGTCCGTCCTCCGGGATCTGGCGGGAATCCGATGGATTCAGTAGACTAATGCGTTCCTTTCAGTTTCGCCCCGCCGGATTCACGGCCGGGCCCCTGCCGGAGTCCTGAACACCATGGCGCGTATCACCGTAGAAGACTGCCTCGACAACGTGGAGAACCGTTTCCACCTGGTGCTGGCCGCCACCAAGCGCGCCCGCCAGATCGCCAACGGCGCCCAGCCGATGGTCGAGGAAGAGAACGACAAGCCCACCGTGATCGCCCTGCGCGAGATCGCCGAGGGGCTGGAGACCCCCTCCGACGAGGAGATCGCCGCCCAGCGCGAGCTGATCGGCGCCAGCGAGGCGGCCGCCGCGGCGGAAGAGCCGCCGATGATCGACGAATAACTTGGAAGCCTGTCGGGTCAACGTGAGCGCACCGATGCCCCCATCCGCCCGACCCGCCACTCCACTCGCCGCACCGAACAACAACACCGCTCGTGGGGGAAATGGACGCCCCCGCCCGGTGGTCAGCCCCGACTACCGCATCGGCGATCTCTGCATCCAGCTCGAGGAGTACCTGGAGGAGGAGCAGATCCGCGACGTCTACCGCGCCTACCTGTTCAGCGCCGACGCCCACGCCGATCAGCAGCGCCGCTCCGGCGAACCCTACATCTCCCACCCGGTGGCGGTCGCCGCCATTCTCGCCGAGCAGCGCCTCGACCCCCCCAGCATCACTGCCGCCCTGCTCCACGACGTGATCGAGGACACCGGCACCTCGAAGGCGCGCATCGCCGAGCTGTTCGGCGAGGAGGTGGCCGAGCTGGTCGACGGGGTGAGCAAGCTCACCGAACTCCAGTTCGAATCCCAGGCCGAGGCGCAGGCGGAGAACTTCCGCAAGATGCTGCTGGCGATGGTGCGCGACATCCGCGTGATCCTGATCAAGCTCGCCGACCGGCTGCACAACATGCGCACCCTCGGCGCCATGCCCCCCCACAAACGCCGCCGCATCGCCCGCGAAACCCTCGACATCTACGCCCCAATCGCCAACCGGCTGGGCATGAACCAGGTGCGCCTGGAGCTGGAGGACCTCGGCTTCGCCGCCTACTTCCCGATGCGCTACCAGGTGCTGCGCAACGCGGTGAAGAAGGCCCGCGGTCACCGCGGCGAGATCCTTGGCAAGATCGAGACCGCGATCCGCCGCGGCCTGATGCAGGAGGGGATCCAGGCGCGCACCGCCAGCCGCGAGAAACACCTCTACGGCATCTACCGCAAGATGAGGAACAAGGACCTCCCCTTCGCGGAGGTGTTCGACGTCTACGCCTTCCGCATCGTGGTCGACCGGTTCGACACCTGCTATCGCGTGCTCGGCGCCATGCACAACCTGTACAAGCCGCTGCCCGGCCGCTTCAAGGATTACATCGCCATTCCCAAAGCCAACGGCTACCAGTCGCTGCACACCGTGCTGTTCGGCCCCTACGGGGTACCGATCGAGGTGCAGATCCGCACCGAGGCGATGGACCACGTCGCCGAGGCCGGCATCGCCGCCCACTGGAAGTACAAGACCGGCGACTCCGGCGGCTCCACCCAGGAGCGGGCCCGCGAATGGCTGCGCGAGCTGCTGGAGATGCAGAAGTCCGCCGGCAACTCGCTCGAATTCCTCGAGAGCGTCAAGATCGACCTCTTCCCCGACGAGGTCTACGTCTTCACCCCCAACGGCGAGATCCTCGAGCTGCCCCGCGGCGCCACCGCCGTCGACTTCGCCTACTCGGTGCATACCGGCGTCGGCAACACCTGCGTCGCCGCCAAGATCAACCGCCGGCTGATGCCCCTGCGCACGCCGCTGATGAACGGCCAGACCGTCGAGATCATCACCGCCCAGGGCGCCCGCCCCAATCCCGCCTGGCTCAACTTCGTGGTCACCGCCAAGGCGCGCACCAACATCCGCCACTATCTGAAGAACCTGCAACGGGCCGAGGCGGTGGCCCTCGGCCGGCGGATGCTGGAGAAGGAGCTCTCCAGCCACAACCAGACCATCGAATCGCTCGCCCCCGGGCTGCTCGCCACCCTGCTGGAGGAGACCGGACTGGAGAACCTCGACGACCTGCTCGCCGACATCGGCCTGGCCAACCGGATGGCCCCGCTGGTCGCCGGCCGCCTGCTGCCGCAGCGCGAGGAGCGCCCCAACAGCTTCGTCGAAGAGGGCCACCTCCGCCCCCTGGCGATCAAGGGCACCGAGGGGATGGTGGTCAACTACGCCAAGTGCTGTCACCCGATCCCCGGCGACCCGGTGGTCGGCTTCATCACCTCGGGGCGCGGCATCGTCATCCACAACGAGAGCTGCCGCAACATCGCCGAACACCGCGGACGGGCCGAGCGCTGGCTGGAGGTGCAGTGGGAGCCCGAGGTGGAGGGCGAGTTCCCGGTGGAGATCCGCGTCGAGGTGGCCAACCGCCGCGGCGTGCTGGCGACGCTCGCCGCGACCATCTCCGACACCGAATCGAACATCGAGAACGTCACCATGGAAGAGCGCGACGGGCTCACCACCACCCTCAACTTCGTCATCACCGTACGCAACCGCGACCATCTCGCCGCCATCATCCGCAAGCTGCGCGGCCACCGCTCGGTGCTGCGCATCTTCCGCAGCAAGGGGTGATTCGGCGTCCCTTCGAACGACGGATGCTCAACGCGGAGGACGCGGAGGCGCAAAGGCGCGGAGAAGAATACGTAGATTGGGTTGACGCTCCAGCCGTCACGTTGGGCTTCGCTGACGCTCAACCCAACCTACGCCTCAACGCCTCTTCCTGCCCTTCGTGGTCGCCCCCCATCAGCTCATTGCCGCCCCTGGCCCGGGGGATTAGCATTGAGCCCGTTTTCACTCCGCGACAAGGATCCCCCCGTGACCGTTCGACCA
Source organism: Endothiovibrio diazotrophicus (assembly GCF_054657215.1). Classification (NCBI taxonomy): domain Bacteria; kingdom Pseudomonadati; phylum Pseudomonadota; class Gammaproteobacteria; order Chromatiales; family Thioalkalispiraceae; genus Endothiovibrio; species Endothiovibrio diazotrophicus. The sequence continues at coordinate 39,703 of NZ_BAAHXB010000030.1, read as the reverse complement.
CTGTTGCTGCTGCTGACCCTAGCGCTCGCCCTACCCGCCTTCGCCGCGGATTCCCGCCAACGGGTCGAGATGCCGGAAATGATGCGCGAGCACATGATGGCCAACATGCGTGATCATCTGCTCTCGCTGGAGACGATCACCCGCGACCTCGCCGAGGGCAAATTCGACGAGGCGGCGGAGGTCGCGGAGAGCCGGCTCGGCATGAGTTCCATGGGGCTCCACGGGGCCGCCCACATGGCCAAGGTGATGCCGCCGGCGATGGCCGCGATCGGCACCGCCATGCATCACGCAGCGAGCCGCTTCGCCGTCGCCGCGCGGGACGCGGATGTGGAAGGCGGCGCAGCGCAGGCGTTCGGTGCGCTATCGGAGGTGATGGCGCAATGTGTGGCGTGTCACTCCGGTTATCGGGTTCACTGAAGCGGGGTTGGGGCGCACCAGCCTACGGGTGCGCACCTCACTCCTCGACACACCCCAATCTACGCCACGATTTGAGATAGCCCATGAGTTCCCACTGTTTCTCCCGCACTTCCACTTCCCTTCTTCTGTTGCTAGCCCTGTTCACCATGGGACGGGCGGCAGCGGAGACGACGGAAGACCCGCGCCAATCCCTCGGCCTGACGCCGGGCGAACGGGTGCAGTTTCTCAGCGAAATGCGCGGGATGCTGGCCAGCGTGCAGGGAATCGTCGCCGGCATCGCGACGGAGGATCGTGACCGGATCATCGCGGCGGCGCACCATTCGGGGAACCGGATGGCGCGGGCCACGCCGGATTCGGTGCGGGCCAAGCTGCCGCATACGTTCAAGGCGCTGGGTGGGCCCACCCACCTGCTGTTCGAGGAGCTGGCGGTGCGCGCCGAGGTGGAGGAGATGGATTCGCTGACCGCGCTGACCGGGGAGCTGATGAAGCAGTGCCTCGCCTGTCATGAGCAGTTTCGGGCGAATTGAGCCGCGGCAGGCCGGTAGCGGTCGGAAAGATTGGATCCGGATTTTTCGACGGTGCCTCCGTTTGCGTCGGCGAAGCATCGCCGTATATGGTCTCCTCCCGTTTTGCAAGGTCTCGTAGCTCTTGATGACAGGGACAGGATTGCGTTCGACCTACAGACGGAAACGGCAACCCTCGTAGTGCGCAGCTCTCTTGAGCTGGTGCGCCTCCTGTCGTCGGCACACCCTGCGCCAACCCACGCCCCTGAACGAACAAGGGGACCCGCAGGCCCCCTCGTTCACACATCCACTTAAGAGAAAAAACGCTAGTTTTTCTCTTTGTCGACCAGCTTGTTGGCGGTGATCCACGGCATCATGGAGCGCAGCTTCTCACCCACCTGCTCGATCTGGTGGGCGGCGTTGTTGCGGCGCCAGGCGGTCATCTCGGGATAGTTGGACTGCCCTTCGAGGATGAAGCGCTTGGCGTAGGTGCCGTTCTGGATGTTGGTCAGCGCCTCGCGCATGGCCCACTTGGACTCGTCGTTGATCACCTGCGGACCGGTCACGTACTCGCCATACTCCGCGTTGTTGGAGATGGAGTAGTTCATGTTGGCGATGCCGCCCTCGTACATCAGGTCGACGATCAGCTTCAGTTCGTGGAGGCACTCGAAGTAGGCCATCTCGGGGGCGTAGCCCGCCTCGACCAGGGTCTCGAAGCCGGCCTTGACCAGCTCCACCGCGCCGCCGCAGAGCACCGCCTGCTCACCGAACAGGTCGGTCTCGGTCTCGTCCTTGAAGGTGGTCTCGATGATGCCGGTGCGGCCGCCGCCGACGCCGGAGGCGTAGGAGAGGGCGATCTCCTTGGCCTTGCCGCTGGCGTCCTGGAAGACGGCGATCAGGTCGGGAATGCCGCCGCCCTTGACGAACTCGGAGCGCACGGTATGGCCGGGGGCCTTGGGGGCGATCATGATCACGTCCAGGTCGGCACGCGGCACCACCTGGTTGTAGTGAATCGAGAAGCCGTGGGCGAAGGCGAGCACGCCGCCCTGCTTGATGTTGGGCTCGATGTCCTGCTTGTAGAGCTGGGACTGGAACTCGTCGGGGGTGAGGATCATGACCAGATCGGCGTCTTTCACCGCCTCGGCGGTGTTCTTCACGGTGAGGCCGGCGCCCGCGGCCTTCTTGGCGGAGGCGGAGCCCTCGCGCAGCGCCACGGTGACCTCGACCCCGGAGTCCTTCAGATTGTTGGCGTGGGCGTGGCCCTGGGAGCCGTAGCCGACGATGGTCACCTTCATGCCCTGGATGATGGAGAGGTCGCAGTCTTTGTCGTAGTAGATGTTCATTTTCCGTTCCTTAACTTCGTTTGGTTCTCGAAAATTCGGAATGGACAGGATTAACAGGATTTTTCAGGATTTACAGGTCAGAAAAAATGAATGCCCGCAGTATCGAGCGATTACTCTCTTACCTGTAAATCCTGCGAAATCCTGTTAATCCTGTCCGTTATTCTTCAATTCAAATGTGCAGCGCGCGGTCGCCGCGGGCGATGCCGGAGACTCCGGTGCGCACCACCTCCAGGATCGACGGCTTATGCGCCGCCTGGATGAAGGCGTCGAGCTTCTGGCTGTTGCCGGTCAGCTCGATGGTGTAGGAGCAGTCGGTGACGTCGACCACCCGGGCGCGGAAGATCTCCGCCAGCCGGGTCATCTCGGCGCGCTGCTCGTTGTCCTCGGCGCGCACCTTGATCAGCATCATCTCGCGCTCGATATGCGCCCCCTCGGTGAGGTCGATCAACCGGACCACGTCGACCAGCTTGTTCAGCTGCTTGGTGATCTGCTCGATGATCTCGTCGGAGCCGCGGGTGACCAGGGTCATGCGCGAGACGGTGCCGTCCTCGGTGGGGGCGACGGTGAGCGATTCAATGTTGTAGCCGCGGGCGGAGAACAGGCCGGCGACCCGCGACAGGGCGCCGGCCTCGTTCTCGATCAGGATGGAGATGATATGACGCATCGTAGTATCTCCCCCTCAGATCAGGATCATTTCGTTGAGCCCGGCACCGGCCGGGATCATCGGGTAGACGTTCTCCTCACGGTCGGTGAGGAAGTCCATGAAGACCAGCCGGTCCTTCAGCTTCATCGCCTCCTCCAGCGCCCCCTCGACGTCCTTCGGATCGGTGATCTGCATGCCGACGTGGCCGTAGGACTCGGCGAGCTTGACGAAGTCGGGCAGCGATTCCATGTAGGACATCGAGTAGCGCCCCTCGTAGAACAGCTCTTGCCACTGACGTACCATGCCGAGGAAGCGGTTGTTGAGGTTGACCACCTTGATCGGCAGCCCGTACTGCAGGCAGGTGGAGAGCTCCTGGATGTTCATCTGGATCGAGCCCTCGCCGGTGATGCAGCAGACCGTCTCCTTGGGGTGGGCGAACTTGACGCCCATCGCCGCCGGCAAGCCGAAGCCCATGGTGCCGAGGCCGCCGGAGTTGATCCAGCGGCGCGGCTTGTCGAAGCCGTAGAACTGGGCGGCGAACATCTGGTGCTGACCGACGTCGGAGCAGACGTAGGCGTCGCCCTTGGTCACCTTGTGCAGGGTCTCGACCACGTACTGCGGCTTGATCGCGTCGCCCGAGCGGTCGTAGGCGAGGCAGTCGCGGCCGCGCCACTCGTTGATCCGCGTCCACCACTCCTCCATCGCCTTGGCATCGGGCTGGCCGCCGTGCTCTTCGAGCACCGCCAGCATCTGCTTGAGCACCGAATCCACCTCGCCGACGATCGGCACGTCCACCTTGACGTTCTTGGAGATCGAGGCGGGATCGACGTCGACGTGGACGATCTCGGCGGTGGGGCAGAACTTCTGCACGTTGCCGGTGACCCGGTCGTCGAAGCGCGCGCCGATGGCGATCAAGGCATCGCAGTGGTGCATCGCCATGTTCGCCTCGTAGGTGCCGTGCATGCCGAGCATGCCGAGGTACTGCGGGTCGCTGGAGGGGTAGCCGCCGAGGCCCATCAGGGTGTTGGTCACCGGGAAGCCGAGCTGACGGGCGAGCTGGGTGAGCGCCGCCGCGCCGTCGCCGAGGATCACCCCGCCGCCGGTGTAGAAGATCGGCCGCTTGGCCTTCAGCATCAGCTCGACGGCCTTCTTCACCTGGCGCGGGTTGCCCTTCACCGTCGGGTTGTAGGAGCGCATCTTGACGCTCTTCGGGTAGCGGAAGCGGGTGCGCTGGGCGGTGACGTCCTTGGGCACGTCGATCACCACCGGGCCGGGACGACCGGTGGTGGCGATGAAGAAGGCCTTCTTGATCGTCTCGGCCAACTTGCTCACGTCCTTGACCAGGAAGTTGTGCTTGACGCAGGGGCGGGTGATGCCCACCGCGTCCACCTCCTGGAAGGCGTCATTGCCGATCAGCGAGGTGGGCACCTGGCCGGTGAACACCACCATCGGGATCGAGTCCATGTAGGCGGTGGCGATGCCGGTGACCGCGTTGGTGGCGCCGGGACCGGAGGTGACCAGGCAGACACCGGGTTTGCCGGTGGAGCGGGCGTAGCCGTCGGCCGCGTGGGTCGCCGCCTGCTCGTGGCGAACCAGGATGTGCTGGACATCCTTCTGCTTGAAGATCTCGTCATAGATGTGCAGCACCGCCCCTCCGGGGTAGCCGAACACGTATTCGACGCCCTCCTCCTTGAGGCAGCGGACGAGGATTTCCGCGCCGGTCAATTCCACGATGGTGGTCTCCTATTCGCCTTGAAACGGGGTTCGCCCCGGAATGCGGGGCGAAAGAGGAAAAACGTTACCGTATCAGCGCCCCCTAATCAAGGGATCGGGTGCGAAAAAGGGGCACCGGGGGATGGACAGGATTTACAGGCTTTTTCGCGGGTTACAGCTTGTCGAGCGGATCGCCCGGTTGGTTCGTGCGGCGGGCTTGTCGGGCTCGGAAGGCGTGGAGGTCGGAAGAGAAAAAGAATGGACAGGAATAACAGGATTTGCAGGATTAACAGGTTTTTGGTTCGGATTCCCGTTGCGCTCGCACTCCGGTCCTAGTTGGCTGCGGAATTTGCGCACGGCGGTGAGTCCGGGTCCGCACACTCTTATAACCTGTTAATGCTGCAAATCCTGTCCAATTCTTCCCGCCGGAAAGAACCACGCCGCCAACTCCATATTCCATCCTGTCAATCCTGAAAAATCCTGTTAATCCTGTCCATTTCTTCCTCCGAGCGAATACCGGACCGCTAAAATGGGGCATTTCCACCTTGAAGATGCCGCCATGAACGATGACCAGTTGCTGCGCTATTCCCGCCAGATCATGCTCCCCCGGGTCGGGGTGGAGGGGCAGCAGCGGCTGTTGGAGTCCACCGCATTGATCGTCGGCCTCGGCGGGCTCGGCTCGCCGGCGGCGCTCTATCTCGCCGCCGCCGGGGTGGGCGAGCTGATCGTGGTCGATTTCGACACGGTGGAGCTCTCCAACCTCCAGCGCCAGGTCCTCCACACCACCGCCGACCTCGGCCGCCGCAAGGTGGATTCGGCCCGCGACGCGCTCGCCGCGATCAATCCGGAGGTGGGGGTGGAGATCGTCTCCCGGCGGCTGGAGGGGGAGGCGCTGCGCGAGGTGGTGGCGCGGGCCGACGTGGTGCTCGACGGCTCCGACAACTTCGCCACCCGTTTCGCGCTCAACGAGGCGTGCGTCGCCACCGGTACCCCGCTGGTCTCGGCGGCGGTGATCCGCATGGAGGGGCAGCTCTCGGTGTTCGACCCGCGGGTTGGAGAATCGCCCTGCTACCGCTGCCTCTACCGCGATGAGGGGGGCGAGCCGGAGGAGGGGTGCGTGGAGAGCGGCGTGCTCGCCCCGGTGGCGGGGGTGCTGGGGACGCTCCAGGCCACCGAGGCGCTGAAGGTGCTGATGGGCGTCGGCCGCACGCTCAGCGGACGGCTGCTGATGATCGACGCGGAGACCATGGAGATCCGCACGTTGAAGCTGCGCCGCGATCCGCGGTGTCCGGTCTGCTCGGGGTCCTGATTGAACTTGGGACGATCAACGCGGAGGACGCAGAGTCGCGGAGACGCGGAGAAGAAGATTTCCTGCTTTTCAGAGGATGCTCATACGACCGTTGACGAAACCGACGCGCCAAAGGATTCTCCGACTGACGGATCTACCTACACCGAATAACAGGGAATTCATGGACGATGAAAAACGGCACCACCCTACTCCATACGTTTTTCGCCGACACCGCGGCGCTGCTGGCCATCGCAACCGCGCTCCTCTATCTCACCGGACTGGTCTACATCGTCTCCTACAACGATCACTGGAACATCCCGTCGTCCATCTACACTCCGAGCGTTCAGGAGGCGTTGACCGGCGCCTACATGGTTGCGCTGGCGGTATTCGACGTGAGGGATTCGCCTTATTTATCTGCAATGTTACTCGTGGCGTTCTTCGGCTGGGCCGGCATCGTGTTGATCGTCGCAATACTCTACAAAAAGCGGCTCGGCCGAAGGACGATCCTATGGTTGTGGAAATTTGGCCGATCCGACAAACCACGTTCGACGGCGCAAAGATTCCTGTACAATCAGGCGGATCGGATGGAACACGTCGGCAAGTACCTCTCCGCCGTCGTCTTGCTTCCGGTACTGCTGCTCATCCCACCCCTATCAGGCAAATACGCCGCAGAAAAGAACATCTCGGCCTACGAAAAGCGGACGGCGTGCTGGAAGGAAAAAAGCGGGCCGAAGAACGAAAAGGGCTGCGCGCCGCCCCCCACGATTCGCTTTCGCGGCGCGAACGGGATGGAGACGGTCACCGCGCCGCTCCTCGTCGAGTCCTCGCGGTTCATCGCCTTCGAGGAGGGGGACGACGTTCGCATCATTCGCTTGTCGGAGGTGGTGGAGATACGGACGAAGAAGAGTAAACCGGGGGAGTGACGGCACCTTGGATCGTCTCCACGCTTAAGCTCAAGACGATCCGTAGCATTCTGCAGAATCGGAGACCATTCCAGCGGAGGCGCCCCCGTTCCCGGCGGATTACGCTATCGCTAATCCGCCCTACGGGGGCTGTGCCATATCTATAAGACAGCGACTTCCAAAAGACGAATCCGGCCCACCGACGGAAGCGTGTGTGGGAACAGGAAAAACTCTTCTCTGCGTCCTCTGCGTCTCCGCGTTGATCAGCTCACGCCGAAAAGGACTCACGGCTCGTAGCCGGGGATCTTTGCGAGATCCACCGCGTCGGACTGCTCCGGTTCGAGGTACTGGTCGGCGTAGTCCCGGTAGATCCCGGCGCGGATGAAGAGGTCGAAGAGGTCGGGATCGATGTGCCCCTCCTTCTTCATGAAACCCATGATGCGCAGGCTCTCGGAGATGGTCTTGCGCGGCTTGTAGGGGCGGTCGGAGGCGGTCAGCGCCTCGAAGATGTCGGCGATCGCCATCATCCGCGCCTGCGGCGACATCTGCTCGCGGGTCAGCCCCCGCGGGTAGCCCTTGCCGTCCATCCGCTCGTGGTGGCCGCCGGCGAACTCGGGGACGTTCTTCAGGTGCTTGGGGAAGGGCAGCGATTCGAGCATCTTCAGGGTAACCACCACGTGGTTGTTGATGATCTCCCGCTCCTCGGGGGTCAGCGTCCCCTTGGGGATGGTCAGGTTGTAGATCTCGTTCTCGCTCAGCAGGGCAACCGTGCGCCCGTTGTGGCGCCAGCTACGACGACCGATCTCGCGGACCCGCTCGCAATCGTCGTCGCTCATGAACTCGCCGCCGACGTTGGACTTGTGGACGAAGGCGTTCTCCTCATCGAGCAGCGCAAGGGTCTCGCGGTAGTGCTCCTCGAGCGCCGGGATCGCCTCCGGCCGCCCCTCCTCCAGGGCCTGCAACCGCCCCTTCAGCAGCTCGATCTCGGCGTCGCGCCTGAGCACCTCGAATCGCGCGCTGACCTCGTGGACGCGGTCGTGGATCGCCTCCAGCTTGGTCGACTTGTCGACCACGTTGACCGGGGTGACCACCTTGCCACAGTCGTGCAGCCACGCCGCGATCTCCAGCTCGTAGCGCTGTTCGTCGGTCATCTGGAAATCGGCCCACGGCCCGTCGGCGGCGTCGCGGGCGGCATCGGCGAGCATCAGGGTGAGCACCGGCACCCGCCGGCAGTGGGCGCCGGTGTAGGGCGACTTTTCGTCGATCGCCGAGGCGATGATCTGGATGAAGGCCTCGAACAGGGTCTTCAGGTCCTCGATCAGCCGCTTGTTGGTCAGCGCCACCGCCGCCTGGGAGGCGAGCGATTCGGCCAGCGTCTGGTCCTCGATGCTGAAGGCGACCACCTCGCCGCTGTCGCCGTCGATCTTGTTGAGCAGTTGAAGGACGCCGATGATGTCGTCCTGGTGGTTCTTCAGCGGGACGGTGAGGAAACTCTTGGAGCGGTAACCGGTACGCTGGTCGAAGGCGCGGGTGCCGGAAAAGTCGAAGCCCTCCGCCTCGTAGGCATCGGGGATGTTGATGGTGTCGTCATGGAGCACCGCGTGGGCCACCACGGCGTGTTCGTTGGGGTTGCCGTCGGCGTCGTGGAGAGGGATCTGCGGGAAGTTGATCGGCTGGCCGGTGCTGCCGCCCATGGCGATGCCCAGGGAGTCCGTGCGCACGATCTGGAACTCCAGGGTATCTTCGTCGGTAACGGTGTAGAGGGTGCCGCCGTCCGCAGAGGTGAGCGCCTTCGCCTCCAGCAGGATCTTCTCCAGCAGCTGAGCCGAGTCCTTCTCCTTGGAGAGCGCCAGACCGATGGAGGTCAGCTTGTCGAGCCGGTCGATCAGCTCGGCATGGGTCATGGTCGGCCGGTTGTTTTGCATCATACCCGCAGGTCTCTATCTACCCCGATGAGAACGGGACCGAACCACGGCCCCCAACAAGGCCGCCACCGCCAACGGCGAGGCGCCCTTCCCAATTGTAGCCCCCCCGCCGTAGCACTACCCATGGCCCCGCCAGCCACTATCTACCGCATAGGTTAGATAGCGCATTAAGGCTATTCAAATTGCGAAATCCCCCAATCTCGTCGCGGCAATCGACGAAAATCGTACGCCGCGTGGCGAAGCAGCGCCCCAACCCGCGATTTCCGCTCTCCAGACAGGCCGCGAGCCACGGCCGAATGGCGCTACGCAGCAGGGCGAAGGCGTATTGCCGACGCTCACCGTCATCGGGCAACGCGACCTCCCGCTCGCCGAGGGCCGAGGCCAGGCGCGCCACCAAGTTTTCCGGCAGACACGGCGCATCGCACGGGACGACCATGGCGAAAGGGCTCGTCACCGAGCCGAGGGCGGCGACCACCCCGGCCAGGGGACCGAGACAGTGGTCCGCCTCATCGGCCACCACCGGCCAGCCGTAGCCGCCGTACTGCTCGAGGTTGCGATTGGCGCTGATCACCACCCGCCCCACCTGGGGGGTCAGCCGCGCCAGCACCACCTCCACCAGGGGACGGCCGTGGAACGGCAACAGCCCCTTGTCGGCCCCCCCAACCCGCCGCCCTTCACCTCCGGCGAGGAGGATGCCGGTGATCTCCTGGCGAGCGATCGGGGGTACGGCCAACGGCTGATTCATCCGGGCATTATGCCCTAGGAGCCTGTCGGACTATGGATGAATCGGCCGCGAAAGCGGGATGACGACCCCACTTTTCCGAAAAACCTCGTCAAATAGCTCGCTATTCTCCTCGGATTTTCGAAAAATTGGGGCCGCCCTCCCACTCCCGCAGCTCGATCCCCCATAGTCCGACAGGCTCCTAGAACGCGGAAAGGGCGCCGCAGCGCCCTTTTTCAGCCGCTCCCCCGAGGGGGGGGGAACTCAGCCGGCGAGCTTCTTCTTCAGCAGCTCGTTGACCTGCTGCGGATTGGCCTTGCCCTTGGTCGCCTTCATCGCCTGGCCGACGAAGAAGCCGAACACCTTGTCCTTGCCGGAGCGGTACTGCTCCACCTGGGCCTGGTTGTTACCGATGATCTCGTCGATGATCGCCTCGATCGCGCCGCTGTCGGTGATCTGCTTGAGCCCCTTCTTCTCGATGATCTCGTCGGCGCTCGCCCCCTCGCCGTTCCACAGCGCCTCGAACACCTCCTTGGCGATCTTGCCGGAGATGGTGTTGTCGGTGATCCGCACCAGCATGCCGCCGAGCTGCTCGGGCGACACCGGGCTCTCGCCGATCTCCTTGCCCTCCTTGTTGAGGAAACCGGAGAGGTCGCCCATCACCCAGTTGGCGGAGAGCTTGCCCTCGCCACCGGCGGCCGCCACCACCCCCTCGAAATAGGTGGCCAGATCCCGCGAGGCGGTGAGCACCGAGGCGTCGTAGAGGCTCAATCCGAACTGCTCCATGAAGCGGTGCTTCTTCTCGTCGGGCAGCTCCGGGAGCTGGCCGCGCAGCTCCTCGATCAGCGCCTCGTCGAGCACCACCGGCAGCAGGTCGGGGTCGGGGAAATAGCGGTAGTCGTTGGCCTCCTCCTTGGAGCGCATGGAGCGGGTCTCGTTCTTCGTCGCATCGAAGAGACGCGTCTCCTGCACCACCGTGCCGCCGCCCTCGATGAGATCGATCTGGCGCTCGATCTCGAAGTCGATGGCGCGCTCCAGGAAGCGGAAGGAGTTGACGTTCTTGATCTCCGCGCGGGTGCCGAAGGGGGCGCCGGGGCGGCGCACCGAGACGTTGGCGTCACAGCGGAAGGAGCCTTCCTGCATGTTGCCGTCGCAGATCTCCAGGTAACGCACCAGGGTGTGGATCTTCTTTGCATAGGCCACCGCCTCCTTGGCCAAGCGCAGGTCGGGCTCGGAGACGATCTCCAGCAGCGGCGTGCCGGCGCGGTTGAGGTCGATCCCGGACATGCCGTGGAAGTCCTCGTGCAGCGACTTGCCGGCGTCCTCCTCCAGGTGGGCGCGGGTCACCCCGATATTCCTGGTGGTGCCGTCCTCCAGCTCGATCTCCACCTCGCCCTTGCCGACGATAGGCAGCTCGAACTGGGAGATCTGATAGCCCTTGGGGAGGTCGGGGTAGAAGTAGTTCTTGCGCGCGAAGACCGAACGCCGGCCCAGCTCGGCGCGGGTCGCCAGACCGAACTTCACCGCACAGCGCACCGCCCCCTCGTTGAGCACCGGCAGCACCCCGGGCAGGCCGAGGTCGACGTTGCACGCCTGGGTGTTGGGCGCCGCGCCGAAGGCGGTGGAGGCGCCGGAGAAGATCTTGCTCTTGGTGGCGAGCTGGGCGTGGATCTCCAGCCCGATTACCGCTTCCCATTCCATATCGTCTAAAACCTCGTATTCAACGCGAAGGCGCAAAGCGCGCAAAGAACGCAAAGGATGTCTATTTGGCCGCCAACCACTGGTCGCGATCGATGCCTGCCTGACGGAGAATTCGCGCCAGGAGCGCGGGACCAACCTCTTCACGATGGCTGTTGGGGATCGTCAACACCAATCCACCTTTGACCATGTAGGGATGCTTGCCACCGTAGAAAGGGCCATCGAATCCAAAAGCACGAAGCCGCCGAACCAACACCCACCAACTGACCGGCGTGAGCTTAGGCAAACCGCGGCGCTTCCGGCAGGGTGATCACAGCCCCATTGATCTCCGGCAACGCAAGCCCCCGCGAGATGCGGATCAACACCCAACCATCGATCACATCGGCCAAATGGGTACGACACTCCTCCAAGCTGTGACCACTGGCCCAAACACCGCTCAGACCCGGCACCTCGCCGTAAAAGGGCTCCTCATCCTCGATCATTTCGTAATGCGCGCTGGCGAGCGCGGCGTCAACGTACTCCCGAATCATCGCTGCACCCTCTACTGTCGATAAGCCACCCCAATTAAAGCCTCATTTCAGGAAAACGCCCGGGGCGTTTTCCTGTGCCAGTCGGTGGCACGCTGGAAGGCATCCGCCGCGTTGAGCAGGCGCCCCTCGTCGAAGTGGTTGCCGATCAGCTGGAGGCCCACCGGCAGCCCGCCGCTGAAGCCGGCGGGGATCGACATGCCGGGCAGACCCGCCAGGTTGACCGCGATGGTGTAGATATCGGAGAGGTACATGCTCACCGGGTCCTCGCTCTTCTCGCCGATCCTGAAGGCGACCGACGGCGAGGTGGGCCCCATGATCACGTCCACCTGCTCGAAGGCGCGGGTGAAATCGTCGCGGATCAGCCGGCGTAGCTGCTGCGCCTTCAGGTAGTAGGCGTCGTAGTAGCCGGCGGAGAGGGCGTAGGTGCCAACCATGATGCGGCGCTGCACCTCGGCGCCGAAGCCCTCGGCGCGGGAGCGCTTGTAGAGGTCCTCCAAGTCCTTCGGCGCGTCGCAGCGGTGACCGAAGCGGACGCCGTCGAACCGCGACAGGTTGGAGGAGCACTCGGCGGGGGCGACCACGTAGTAGGTGGGGATCGCCAGGTGGGTGTTGGGCAGGCTCACCTCGACCACCTCGGCGCCGAGCTTGCGGTACTCGTCGATGGCCGCCTCGGTCACCTTGGCCACCTCGGGGTCGAGCCCCTCGCCGAAGTACTCCTTGGGCAGGCCGATCTTCAGTCCCTTCACGTCACCGCTGAGGGCCGCGGTGTAGTCCGGCACCGGCTGGTCGACGCTGGTGGAGTCGCGGGGATCGAAGCCGGCCATGGCCCCGAGCATCAGCGCGCAGTCCTCGGCACTGGGGGCGAACACCCCGCCCTGGTCGAGGGAGGAGGCGAAGGCGATCATGCCATAGCGCGAGACCCGGCCGTAGGTGGGCTTGATGCCGGTGATGCCGCAGAGCGCCGCGGGCTGGCGGATCGACCCGCCGGTGTCGGTGCCGGTCGCGGCGGGCGCCAGGCGGGCGGCCACCGCGGCGGCGGAGCCGCCGGAGGAGCCGCCGGGAACGGCGGCGGTGTCCCACGGGTTCTTCACCGGGCCGTAGAAGCTGGTCTCGTTGGAGGAGCCCATGGCGAACTCGTCCATGTTGGTCTTGCCCAGCATCACCGTGCCCGCCGCCTTCAGCTTGGTCACCACCGTGGCATCGTAGGGGGCGATGAAGTTGTCGAGCATCTTCGAGGCGCAGGAGGTCTTCACCCCGTCGGTGCAGAAGATGTCCTTGTGGGCGATCGGCACGCCGGTGAGCGGGCCGGCGTCGCCCGACTTGATCGCGGCATCGGCGGCGCGGGCCGCTTCCAGGGCCGACTCCTCGGTCACCGTGATGAAGGCGTTGAGCGCCGGATCGTGGGCCTGGATCCGCTCCAGGTAGTGGCGGGTCAGCTCCTCGCTGGAGAACTCGCCCGCCTTCAGCCCGGCGGCCAATTCGGCAATGGTCTTGTCGTGCATATCGCTTTACTTGAGATAAAAGAGAAAAGATAAAAGGGGAAAGCCAGAGCACCGGCAGGGGCCGGAGACGAAAGATGAAGCCCTCTTGCTTGTATCTTTCATCTTTAATCTTTCCTCTTGTTTATTCGATGACCTTGGGCACCAGGTAGAGGCCGGCCTCGGTCTGCGGGGCGATGGCCTGGAACTTGTCGCGCTGATCGCTCTCGCTCACCGCGTCGGGGCGCAGCCGCTGGACCGCGTCGAGGGGGTGGGCCATGGGCTCCACGCCGCTGGTATCGACGGCGTTCATCTGCTCCACCAGATGGAGGATGTTGGAGAGCTCGCCGGCGTATTTCGGCACGTCTTCCTCGCGCAGGGCGAGCCGGGCCAGATGGGCGATCTTCGCCACGTCTTCCGGTTGCAGGGACATCGTTTTCTCCGTGCGGAAGGGGTCCACGACCCCGCCTGGGGGGCCGACAACAAACGCGCTAACTTACCATACCGCCCCTGAGCGCGGAACCTCGCTCCCGACCCCGCGTCAACCACGAAGGGTTTCCCCGGCTGGGCCTCGGAACCAACTGCCGCCGAACCGATCCAACACGCCAACGCTCCGTTGGAAAGGCCGCTTTTCGACACGAAGAGCGGAAGGGTTTGAGTCCCCACCGCCGCCGACTGTAGGAGCGGCCCTTAGGCCGCGATGGGTGCTGGGTTCGGGGTGCGGCGCATGAAACCGACATACGGGAGAAGCGGAAACGGCGTCATCGCGGCCTCGGGGCCGCTCCTACGGGCAGGGCCAGGGACCAACGACTCGCCCCCTTGTCCACAGCGCCTGCCGACGGGTACGTATCCTAAATCCTCGGCACGCCCTACCCGACAATCTGAGACATTGCCCCCCTTCGTGTTCTTCGTTCCTCTTCCTTCGCGCCCTTCGTGTTGGAAAAACGCCAAACGGAACCACCAGCGCCAACGCTCCTCTCCCCCCTGCCGGACACCGAGGCCAAAACACACAACATCTTCGTGGTTAAACCCCCACCAAACCCCAGATTAAGTAGTTCTACCGGCCGGTTTCCGCTTGCCCGGCGGGGGGCGCGGTTGATACAGTACGCGACTTTATTAAGGAATATCGATATACCGCCATGTTCAAGTCCCTTCGCGGTCTCTTCTCCAACGACCTCTCCATCGATCTGGGTACCGCCAACACCCTGATCTACGTGCGTGGAAAGGGCATCGTGCTCAACGAACCGTCGGTGGTGGCGATCCGGCAGGATCGCGGGCCCGGCGGACCGAAGGCGATCGCCGCGGTAGGCACGGAGGCCAAACTGATGCTGGGTCGTACCCCCGGCAACATCGTCGCCATCCGCCCGCTGAAGGACGGCGTCATCGCCGACTTCACGGTGACCGAGAAGATGCTCCAGCACTTCATCCACAAGGTGCATGAGAGCCGCTTCTTCCGCCCCAGCCCGCGCGTGCTGGTCTGCGTCCCCTGCGGCTCGACCCAGGTGGAGAAGCGCGCCATCCGCGAGTCGGCGGCCGGCGCCGGCGCCCGTGAGGTGTTCCTCATCGAGGAGCCGATGGCCGCGGCCATCGGCGCAGGACTCCCGGTGGACGAGGCACGCGGTTCGATGGTGCTCGACATCGGCGGCGGCACCTCCGAGGTGGCGGTGATCTCGTTGAACGGCATCGTCTATTCGGCGTCCGTGCGCATCGGTGGCGATCGCTTCGACGACGCCATCATCAACTACGTGCGGCGCAACTACGGCACCCTGATCGGCGAGGCCACCGCGGAGAAGATCAAGCAGCAGATCGGCACCGCCTACCCCGGCACCGAGGTGACCGAGATCGAGGTGAAGGGGCGCAACCTCTCCGAGGGCATCCCGCGCAGCTTCACACTCAACTCCAACGAGATCCTGGAGGCGCTGCAGGAGCCGCTCTCCGGCATCGTCGGCGCGGTCAAGACCGCCCTGGAGCAGACCCCGCCGGAGCTCGGGGCGGACGTCGCCGAACGCGGCATCGTGCTCACCGGCGGCGGCGCCCTGCTGCGCGAGCTGGACCGGCTGCTGATGGAGGAGACCGGGCTGCCGGTACTGGTCGCCGAGGACCCGCTCACCTGCGTCGCCCGTGGTGGTGGCCGCGCCCTGGAGCTGATGGATCAGCACGGCGGCGACGTGTTCATCCACGAATGATTTTTTCTGGTGAAAAAATCATCATTTGAAAGATGATGAGTGCAAATAACCGCGTGAACGCGGTTATTTGCGTTATGAGGCGACGGTTTTTCACCACCTGGGAAGGGCGGGGCGATCAAACAGCTGTTTCTTCAAGGGCCTTCGCTGATCCTGCGCCTGCTGGGGTTTTCGCTCGCCTCGATCATCCTGATGACCGTCGACCACCGTCTCCACTACCTGGAAGAGGTGCGCGCGGCACTCTCCGCGGTGGTCTACCCGATCCGCTACGTGGTCGACCTGCCGGTCACCGCCGGCGGCTGGCTCGCCCAGCACCTGGCCCTGCGCCAGCACCTGCTGGAGGAGAACAGCGCACTCCACGCCGAGCACCTGCAACTCGACGTCCGGCTGCAGAAGATGGCCGCCCTGGAGGCGGAGAACGAGCGGCTGCGCAAGCTGCTCGACTCCTCGCCAAAGGCCGGCGAGCGGGTGCTCATCGCCGAGCTGCTGGCGGTGGAGCTGGACCCCTACAAGCAGCAGATCGTGGTCAACAAGGGGCGCCTCCACGAAGTCTACGTCGGCCAGCCGCTGGTCGACGCCGACGGCATCATGGGCCAGGTGATCCACGTCGGCCCGCTCACCGCCACCGCCATGCTGATCACCGACTCGGGCCACGCCACCCCGGTACAGGTCAACCGCACCGGCCTGCGCACCATCGCCGTCGGCACCGGCGAGGCGGATCGCCTGGAACTCCCCTATCTGCCCAACAGCGCCGACCTGGAGGCGGGGGATCTGCTGGTCACCTCCGGCCTCGGCGGCCGCCTCCCCCCCGGCTACCCGGTAGCGATCGTCTCGCACATCGTCCACAACCCCGGCCAGCCCTTCGTCGAGGTGCGCGCCACCCCCACCGCCCACCTCGACCGCGCTCGCGAGGTACTGCTGGTGTGGCGCAACGACGAGCCCATCGAACAGGAGGGTACCCCGGCGGCGAAAGCCGAAGCGCCGAAGGCCGAGGGCGACCAGCCGTGAACGCCGGTCCGCTCTCTCCCAACTGCCTGCCGGTGGTCGCCGCGAGCCTCATCGTCGCACTGATCCTCACCATCGTGCCGCTGCCGGAGGCGGTGGACCCGTTCCGCCCGGAGTGGGCCACCCTGGTGCTGATCTACTGGTGCCTGGCGCTGCCCACCCGGGTGGGTCTCGGCACCGCGTGGATGGTGGGCATCATGCTCGACGTGCTGAAGGGGACGCTGCTCGGCCAGCACGCCCTGGGGATGACCATGGTCGCCTTCATCGTCCTCAAGCTGCACCTGCGCATCCGCGTCCACCCGCTGTGGCAGCAGGCGATCAGCGTCGGCCTGCTGCTGGCGCTGAACCAGCTGCTGGTGCTGTGGATCCACGGCATGATGGGGCGGCCGATCACCGACTGGCTGCACTGGGCGCCGACCGCCAGCGGCGCCCTGCTCTGGCCCCTGGTATTCGTCGCCCTGCGCAGGCTGCGCAGGCGCTTCCACCTCTCCTAACGCCCGAGGGCGTAGTGTTTGGTGTTGAACGTTTAGTGGTTAGCGTGCGAGCGCGCTTCGCGCGCCTTCACTAAACACTCAACACGGAACACTCAACACTGCGAAGCAAAGTTGCGTCACCTAACGATCAAGGACCACCTCTTCGAGAGCCAGCTCTTCCTCGGCCGCACCGTGGCCGCGGTGGCGCTGGTGGTGGTGATGATCGCGGTCCTCGTCTCACGGCTGATCTACCTGCAGATCATCAGCCACGAGCACTACATCACCCGCTCCGAGGACAACCGGGTGAAGGTGGTGCCGCTACCCCCCACCCGCGGCCTGATCTACGATCGCAACGGCGTGCTGCTCGCCGAGAACCTCCCCGCCTACTCCCTGGAGGTGATCCCGGAGCAGGCCGGCGACATCGAGGAGACCATCGCCAAACTGCGCAAGGTGGTGGAGATCCGCGACGCGGACCTGGAGCGCTTCCGCAAGCAGTTCCACCAGAAGCGCCGTTTCGAGGGGATCCCGCTACGCTTCCGCCTCTCCGACGAAGAGGTGGCCCGCTTCGCCATCAACCGCCACCGTTTCCCCGGGGTCGACATCGTCGCCCGCCTCGCCCGCCACTACCCGCTGGGCGAGACCCTGGTCCACGCCGTCGGCTACGTCGGCCGGATCAGCGAACGGGACCTCGCCGGTCTCGACGAGCGCGCCTACTCCGGCACCACCCACATCGGCAAGATCGGCGTGGAGAAGTCCTACGAGAAGGCGCTCCACGGCGAGGTGGCGTTCCAGCCGGTGGAGATCAACGCCCAGGGACGCACCCTTCGCGCCCTGGAGCGCGCCGCCCCGGTCCCCGGCGACGACCTCTACCTGACCGTCGACGCCTCGCTGCAGAAGGCCGCCGCCGACGCCCTCGGCGACTACCGCGGCTCGATCGTGGCGATCGACCCCAACAACGGCGACGTGTTGGCCTTCGTCTCCAACCCCGGCTACGACCCCAATCTGTTCGTCAACGGCATCGAGCCCCGCGCCTACAACGTGCTGCGCAAGTCGAAGTCGCGACCGCTGTTCAACCGCGCGCTGCGCGGCCAATACCCGCCGGGCTCCACGCTGAAGCCCTTCGTCGGCCTCGCCGGCCTGGAGTACGGGGTACTGACCGCCAGCCACAAGGTGTTCTGCCCCGGCTACTTCTCGCTGCCCGGCGACGAGCGCAGATACCGCGACTGGAAGCGCAGCGGCCACGGCCCGGTGGACCTGGAGATGGCGCTCGCCCAGAGCTGCGACGTCTACTTCTACGAACTGGCGCTGCACCTCGGTATCGAGCGCATCCACAGCTACCTCGCCCAGTTCGGCTTCGGCGAGCGCAGCGGCATCGACATCGGTGGAGAGACCACCGGACTGCTGCCCTCGAAGGAGTGGAAAAGGCGCGCCCGCAAGCTCCCCTGGTTCCCCGGCGAGACCCTGATCACCGGCATCGGCCAGGGCTTCACCCTCACCTCGCCGCTGCAGCTGGCCGCCGCCACCGGCGTGCTCGGCACCTACGGCAAGCGCTTCCAGCCGCGCATCGTGCGCGCCCTGCGCCACGCCGGCCAGGGCGCGCCGCAGTCCCTCCAGCCAAAGGAGCTGGCGCCGGTGCCGATCAGCGACCGTGAACACTGGGACGACGTGATCTCCGGCATGGTCCACGTCGTCCACGGCCCCCGCGGCACCGCCCGGCGGGTGGGCGCCGGGGCCAAGTACCGCTTCGCCGGCAAGACCGGCACCGCCCAGGTGTTCGGTCTCGGCGAGGAGGAGGAGTACGAGGCGGACAAGATCGCCGCCCACCTGCGCGACCACTCGCTGTTCATCGCCTTCGGCCCGGTGGAAACGCCGCGCATCGCGGTGGCGGTGATCGCCGAAAACGGCGGCTCCGGCTCCCACGTCGCCGCGCCGATCGCCCGCAAGGTCCTCGACCACTATCTGGTGAAGGAGTGAATTCGACTTGCCGCGCAAGGGAGAAACGACCTCTCGGCACAGCGCACCATTTTCGTTCCCACGCTCTGCGTGGGAACGTCTTCCTCGACGCTCCGCGTCGTGCCCGACGCGGGCACCGCGTTTTCGATATCCTGCCTACGGCAGGACGCGGAGCGTCCAAGGTCGCCGGTTACGACGCAGAGCGTCGTAACCAGGGGGTATCCCTTTCGCATGGAACCGCTACCGAATGCTTTCCTCCAACACAGAGAACACGGAGAAAGGGGCACAGAGAACACAGAGAAAAACGACGTAGCGGGCGTGAGGATTTCCTGATCTCCGTGTCCTCCGCGCCTTCCCCTCCGCGCCCTCTGTGTTGAAACCACATCCTCATACGAAACCACCATGCGACAATCGTCCCTCAACCACACCTCGGCCGAGGCGAGCGAAGGGCTCTCCGGGCTGCTGCGCGGCTTCCACATCGACGGCCCGCTGCTGCTCGGCCTGCTCACCCTCTCCTGCGTCGGGCTGGTGGTGCTCTACAGCGCCTCCAACGAGAACCTCGACCTGGTGATCCGTCAGGTGATCCGCCTCGGCGTCGGCTACACGGTGATGATCCTGGTCGCCCAGATCCCGCCGGCGCTGCTGCGCACCTGGACCCCGTGGATCTTCGGCGTCGGCGTCGCCCTGCTGGTGGCGGTGCTGGTATTCGGCCAGATCGGCAAGGGGGCGCAGCGCTGGCTCGACCTCGGCGTGGTGCGCTTCCAGCCCTCGGAGGTACTCAAGCTGGCGGTACCGATGATGGTCGCCTGGTACCTCTCCGACAAGCCGCTGCCACCGGAACGGATGCGGCTGGCGATCGCCTGTCTGATCCTGCTGGTGCCGACGCTGCTGATCGCCAAGCAGCCCGACCTGGGCACCGCGCTGCTGGTCGGCGCCGCCGGCGCCTTCGTGCTGTTCATGGCCGGCCTGCGGCCGCGCATCATCTACACCCTCGGCGCGCTGGGCGCCGCTTGCATGCCGCTGCTGTGGTACGCGATGCACGAATACCAGCGCCAGCGGGTGCGCACCTTCCTCAACCCGGAGAACGACCCCCTGGGGGCCGGCTACCACATCATCCAGTCCAAGATCGCCATCGGCTCCGGCGGCCTCTACGGCAAGGGTTGGCTCAACGGCACCCAGTCGCAGCTCGACTTCATCCCCGAGCGCTCCACCGACTTCATCTTCGCGGTGTTCGCCGAGGAGTTCGGCCTGATCGGCATCCTGCTGCTGCTGGTGCTCTACTTCTTCATCGTGGTGCGCGGCATGTACATTGCCACCCAGGGCCAGGACACCTTCACCCGGCTGCTCGCCGGCGCGCTCAGCCTCACCTTCTTCATCTACATGTTCGTCAACATCGGCATGGTCACCGGGCTGCTGCCGGTGGTCGGCGTGCCGCTCCCGCTGGTCTCCTACGGCGGCACCTCCATGGTGACCCTGATGGCCGGATTCGGTATGCTGATGTCGATCCACACCCACCGCCGCCTGCTGGCGTTCTGATCCCGCATTGCCCGACCACCCGATACAACTTCAGCCCCCCGCCCGCCCGCCCGGCGGTAGGAGCCGCCCCATGGGATGCCCGCTGCGACCGCTCGCCGCCGCCGCCCTGGCCACCGCCTTGGCCCTCACCCTCGCCGCCTGCGGCACCACCAGTCGCGTCGGCGACCTGTTCGAGGAGGAGGACGGCGCCCCCGACCGCCACATCGACGTCGCCTCGATCCACGACGCGGTGCCGCGGATCGAACCCCGCGCCCGCTACGGCAACCCCGAATCCTATGAGGTCTACGGCAAGCGCTACTATGTCCGCAAGAGCGCCAAGGGCTACAAGGAGCGGGGCATCGCCTCCTGGTACGGCACCAAGTTCCACGGCCGCAAGACCTCCAGCGGCGAGCCCTATGACCTCTACCAGATGACCGCCGCCCACAAGACCCTGCCATTGCCCACCTATGCCCGGGTCACCCACCTGAAGAACGGGCGCAGCGTCATCGTCAAGATCAACGACCGCGGCCCGTTCCATGACAACCGCCTGATCGACCTCTCCTACGCCGCCGCGGTGAAACTCGGGATCAAGGCCACCGGCACCGGCTTCGTCGAGGTGGAGGCGATCGACCCCGCCACCTGGGGCCGCCCCTCGCTTGCGGCCACGCCGCCCTCCGCACCGGCCGCGCCGGTGTACACCGCCACCGCGGCCGGCGCCGCGGCGGAGGCCGCCTCGCGGGCCGAGGCCGCCCCCCCCCAGGCGGCCGCAGCCGCCGTACCGGCCCGTTTCTACCTCCAGCTGGGCGCCTTCTCCAGCCGCGGCAATGCCCAACGGCTGGCCGACCGGCTCCGCGCCGGCGGCCTCGGCAGTCCCGAGATCAGCGAGTTGCGCACCGCCGAGGGTGCCCTCTACCGGGTCCGCATCGGCCCCCTCCACGACCCCGAGGAGGCCGACCGCCTGGCCACTCGGGCCAGCCAGCTCGGCGTCGTCGGCCCCCGGGTGGTCTCCGACTGACGTCGATTCGGCGCGACGGGCCGGTTCAGACCGACGGGAGAGACTGGTAAAATGGCCCCATCGTCGGCGCCATCCCCTGACGCCACCACCCGCGAACCTCCCCGGGCCCTCCCCTTCCCGGAGCGCCCGCCATGGAACCGAGAGTCGAACCCACCATGAGAACCCCTTTTCCCCAATTCATCGGCACCCTGCTGCTGCTCGTCTCCGGCCTCGCCCACGCCGCCGCCCTGCCGGTCCCCAGCGCCCCCGAACTGGCCGCCAAGGGCTACCTGCTGATGGACTACGACAGCGGTCAGGTACTGGTGGAGGAGGCCGCCCGTGAGCGGATGGAACCCGCCAGCATCACCAAACTGATGACCGCCTACGTAGTCTTCCAGGCACTGCGCGAAGGGACCATCCAGCTCACCGACAAGGTGCGGATCAGTGAAAAGGCGTGGCGCATGCCCGGCTCGCGGATGTTCATCGAGGTCGGCAAGCAGGTCGACATCGAGGATCTGATCCGCGGCATGATCGTGCAGTCCGGCAACGATGCCAGCGTGGCGCTGGCCGAACATGTCGCCGGCGACGAAGGGGCCTTCGCCGACCTGATGAACCGCTACGCCCGCAAGCTGGGGATGAATGCCACCCACTTCGTCAACGCCACCGGCCTGCCCGACCCCGAGCATTACACCACCGCCTACGACATCGCCCTGCTCACCCGCGCGCTGATCCACGAGTACCCCGACCACTACAAGCTCTACTCGGAGAAGAAGTTCACCTGGAACGGCATCACCCAGTACAACCGCAACAAGCTGCTGTGGCGCGACCCCTCGGTGGACGGCGTGAAGACCGGCCACACCGAATCGGCCGGCTTCTGCCTGGTCACCTCCGCCCTGCGCGAGGGGATGCGGCTGATCTCGGTGGTGCTCGGCACCAAGAGCGAGAAGGCGCGGGCCAGCGAGAGCCAGAAGCTGATCAACTACGGCTTCCGCTTCTTCGAGAGCCACCGCCTCTACGCCGCCGGCAAGCCGCTCACCGAGGCGCGCGCGTGGATGGGCGCCGCGGACAAACTCCCGCTGGGGCTCGCCCGGGACCTCCATGTGGTGATCCCGCGCGGCCAATACAAGCAGTTGAAGGCGACCATGGAGGTGCAGTCCTCGATCATCGCCCCGGTGGCCAAGGGCGGCGAGTACGGGCAGGTCAACGTCACCCTCGACGGCAAACCGCTGGCCAGCGTACCGCTGGTGGCCTACCAGGAGATCCCCGAGGGGAGCCTGTGGCAGAAGATGACCGACAAGGTGATGATGATGTTCCAATGATTTTTCGCCAAAGCGCGAAAAATCATCATTTGGGATGACAAAAAAGGGGCGGCCAAAGGCCGCCCCTTTCACGATCTACCGCCCCCCTGTAGGAGCGGCCCCAAGGCCGCGATTGCCTACAGGGATGTAGGTACTTGGCGTGAGCAGGATGCGGAAGCCGGACGCCCTCTCCGCAACTCCCGCCAATCGAAAACGAAACGCCCCACTCCGCCTCGATCGCGGCCTGAAGGCCGCTACGAAAACGCCACGAGGGCGCGTTACGAACCGACCTTGAGGATCTCCACCTCGAAACGGATGGTGCGGCCGGCCAGGGGGTGGTTGAAATCCACCTCCACCCGGTCGATGGTCAGCTCCTTGATCATGCCGAGCATCTCGTCGCCGGCCGGGGTGTGGAAGGCGACCAGTTGACCCGGCTGGAGCTGCTCGCTCATCGCCAACGGGAACTCGGTGCGCTCCATCAGGTGGACCTTGTCCGGGTCGTGCATGCCGAAGGCGTCCCGGGGGGCGACGAGGAAATTCGCCTGCTCACCGACCTTCAACCCGATCAGCAACTTCTCCAGCCCCTCGATCATGGTGCCGTCGCCGATGGTGAAGGTCAGCGGCTCCTTGCCGAAACTCTCCTCCGCCACCGCCCCGCTCTCCAGCGCGATCCGCAAATGGAGCGTCACCTGCGCCCCGGCCTCGACCACATCACTCACTCGAATCTCCTGACATTGTCGTTAAACGCAGAGAACGCAAAGACGCAGAGAACGCGGAGAAGAAAACAGAATTGAATAGAACTCGATCCACCCGGGTCGCCTCACGACCCCGCACACGGAATCTCAGCGTTCTCTGCGTCTCTGCGTTCTCCGCGTTATTGGTGCCTAAGCTCAGGAAGAACTGCGCCCGGCGAGGAAAAAGGCGTCGATCAGCAGCATTACCGCACCGACGGTGATCGCGCTGTCGGCCAGGTTGAAGGCGGGCCAGTGGTAGCTCTGGTAGTGGAAGTCGAGGAAATCGACCACATGGCCGAAGCGGATGCGGTCGATCAGATTGCCCACCGCTCCGCCCAACACCAGCCCCAGGGCACTGCCGATCCAGCGCTGGCGCGCCCCCAGACGCAACACCCACACCATCAGCACCACGCTCACCAACACCGCCAGGCCGACGAAGAGCCAGCGCTGCCAACCGCCGGCATCGCTGAGAAAGCTGAAGGCGGCCCCCTGGTTGAACACCAGGGTGAGATCGAAGTGGGGCACCACCGGCCGCGGTTGATGCAGCACCAGGGCATTCAGCGCCCAATGCTTGCTCGCCTGATCGAGCGCCACCACCGCCAAAGAGAGCAGAAGCCAGACCACGCAGGGGGTCCTCGCCGGAAAAAACGGGCGCCCATTGTACCACCGCGCCTTCCGCCCCGGCGGGCCCGCGGCCTATACTGAAATTTCCCGGAAGGAGACGAAAAACCAAGAGCATCCCCATGGAAACGCAGATCGTCCACACCATCGCCCTGACCCTCGGCGTCGCCTGGGCCAGCGGCATCAACCTCTACGCCGCGATGTTCATGCTCGGCTTCATGGGTGCCAACGGCTACATGGAACTGCCGCCCAACCTGGAGATCCTCGCCGACCCGATGGTGATCTCGGCCGCCGGCTTCATGTACTTCGTCGAATTCTTCGCCGACAAGATGCCCGGCGTCGACACCGGCTGGGACACCCTCCACACCTTCGTCCGCATCCCCGCAGGCGCCGCCCTCGCGGCCGGCGCGGTGGGCGACGTGAACCCTGCCTTCATCCTCGCAGCCGGCATCCTCGGCGGCACCCTGACCACCGCCACCCACGCCACCAAGGCGGGCTCGCGGGTGCTGATCAACACCTCGCCGGAACCCTTCACCAACTGGTTCGCCTCGGTGGGCGAGGACGTGGCGGTGATCGCCGGGCTGTGGACCGCGCTCAACCACCCGGCGCTCTTCCTGGTGCTGCTGGCGCTGTTCATCGTGCTGCTGGTGTGGCTGCTGCCGAAGCTGTGGGCGGGGGTGAAAAAGGTCTTCCGCTTCCTCGCCGGCTTCTTCGGCCAGGTGAAGACCCAGGGCACCAAACTCACCGAACACGGTCCCCCGCCCCACCACCTCCCACCACCGGGACGGCACGACGAAAAACCTTGAGCATCCAACGCAAAGGCGCAAAGACGCGGAGGACGCAAAAGGGAAACGGTTTCCGGAACAACCCGACCCCCTGCGTCTTTGCGTCTTTGCGTTCAACTCTTCCGGTATTCCGATGTCGCCACGTGACCTGATCGACAACGAGGCGCTGCAACACCCGCTGCGCTTCCTGCGCTACCTGCTGCGCAACACCGCCGAGGACCGGGTGATGCAGACCGCCTCGGGCCTCGCCTACACCTTCCTGCTCTCGCTGGTGCCGCTGACCACCATGGTCTTCGCCCTGCTCTCCGCCTTTCCGGTGTTCCAGGGGCTGACCGATCCGCTCAACGACTTCATCTTCGACAACTTCGTCCCCACCGCCGGCGCGACGGTGCGCGAGCATCTCACCCAATTCTCCCAGCAGACCAAACAGCTCACCTCGATCGGCACCCTGGTGCTGCTCGCCACCGCGCTGATGATGCTGCGCACCATCGACCGCGCCCTCAACGACATCTGGAAGGTGAAGGTACAGCGCAACGGGCTGGCCAGCTTCCTGGTCTACTGGGCGGTGCTCAGCCTCGGCCCGATCCTGGTCGGCATGAGCCTCGCGGTCACCTCCTACCTGGTCTCCCTGCCGCTGCTCGCCGACACCACCGCCGGGCTGCACAAGCCGATCCTCGCGCTGGTCCCCTTCGCCCTGGTGACGGTCGCCTTCACCCTCTTCTACCTCGCCATCCCCAACCGCCGGGTGCCGCTGCGTTTCGCCGCGGTGGGCGGGGTGGTGGCCGCGCTGCTGTTCGAGGCGGGGAAACGAGGGTTCGCCTGGTACGTCACCAGCTTCCCCACCTACGAGCTGATCTACGGGGCATTGGCGGCCGTCCCGATCTTCCTCATCTGGGTCTACGTCTCCTGGCTGATCATCCTGTTCGGCGCGGAGGTGACCTACTGCCTCGCCACCTACCGCATCCACCAGGAGAGCGGCGACGATCCGGGCCGCTTCGGCTTCGTCACCGCCCTGCGCCTGCTGGCCACCCTGGAGGAGGCCCAGCGCCGCGGCGACACCCTCGCCCTCAACGACCTGCTGCGCCGCCACCCCGACCTCCACGAGGAGGCGCTGCGCCGGGTGCTCTCCCCCCTGGAGGAGGCCCGCTGGGTGCAGCACACCAACGCCCACCGCTACCTGCTGGCCCGCGACCTGGACGACCTCACCCTGCTCGACCTGCACCACGCCCTGCCCTGGCCGCTGCCCCGCGAACTGCCGCCGGAGATCGGCCACGTGCCGTGGCGCGCCGCCCTGGAGGCGCAGCTGCACGCCGGCGAAGAGGCGCTGGAACAGACTCTCTCCACCCCGTTGCGACCGCTCCTTCACGCCAAGCAGCCGACGAAATCCGGAAAATCCCCCGGCTGATTCATCCGTGGTCCGACAGGCTCGTTACCACACCCTGAGCCTCCGATTCCCCATGCAGCGTCTCCAAGGCAGTGGGTCACCACACAGAACGTGGGAACCGAAGGAGCGGAAGGCCCGTCCAGCCGGAGCACCTCGACTGCCCCCCCCCCGATTCCGATTTACGGGTGGATCGAAACCTCCTATGATCCAAACTGATTTACATATTTTTTATCAGGGAATAAAAAAACACCCGACAGGAAGGGGTGCTGACCGGAACAGATGACGTCACTCCACGCCACCGCGAACCCTCTGGGGAGTGGCATGGAAATCGCGAAAAACACTTGAAGGGGTGCTGTCGATGAAGATGAAACATCTGTTGTCGTGGGTATCCGTGGTCACCGGTCTGCTTTGTTCCACTCCCGCATGGACGGCAGAGTGCGGCGACGCCATCCACTATGCCAATGGGTTTTACGAGGACGGCGTCAACGACACCTTCACCGACAACGGTGACGGCACCGTCAGCGATAGCAGCACGGGATACGTGTGGCAAAAACAGGACGATGGCAGGCTGTACAACTGGGAAACCGCTTGCGCCTACTGCCAGGGATTGAGGCTCGGCGGGCACACCGACTGGGTCTTGCCCGGCATCCACCAGTTGGAAAGCATCGTCGACACCAGCTACTACCCGACCATCAACGACTCCTTTTTTCCGAACAGCCACGACACCTACTACTGGTCGTCTAACGTCGATGCCGCCGACACCGACCAGGCATGGGTCCTGTTTTTCTATCGGGGCTATTCGCACACCTATTACAACGTCAATACCGGGTACGTCCGCTGCGTCCGCTCCATGGACGGCAGCGACGGGGCCGACGGATCGTGGTCGGAGGTGGATCCGCTCAACGACATCCCGATGGCCGCCCCCCTGTGGGTCCAGGAATCCGGGCAGAGCGGGAGCATCCTCACCTCCGTCGACGGCCTGAGACTGATGCAGGACACCACCCGAGGAAACGCCGTTCACTCCCTCTACACCTACGACCATGTAGGGGCGACCAGCTACCTCTCCTTCAAGATGCTGGACCGGGGGTATTTCTCCGCCATCACGGCGCAGCCCGCCTGTATACCTCCCATCGCCATGAGCACCGGTCAGACCAGCGGCGACGGTGACCTCTTGCCGAATACCACCACCGTATACCTGCGCATCGCCATCGATGGCGACGGGAGTTACTCCACGAACCTTGCGACAGGGAACTATGACGATGCGGGAGGCACGCCGCTCGCCGCCCACAGCGGTACCTTGAGCGCCGACGAACTGGCGGCCTGCGCCAGCACTTCGTTCCGGATGGGCTTTGCGGATAGCGTCGACACGAACACCTACATGCTGGTGAACGAGGTGCGCCTGGAACCCCACGCCCCCGCCGACGACTCCGCCTCACCGGGTGACCCGCCCCCCCCGGACGACGCCGACACCCCGGATGACACCACCTCACCGGATGACACCACTTCACCGGATGACAACACTTCACCGGATGACAACACCGACGGCGGAGACAACGGAGACGACACCGGCGACCAAGGCACCGTCGATCCGGGAACGGGTGATGGCGGAACCGACGATAGCGGCGACATCGTAAGCTCCTCCCATGTTCCGGAGTGTGGCCCGACCACGCTTGGCCGCTGCGCCTCCGCACTCACCTGCGTCTCCGAGGGCAACGGCTACTGGTGCAACGGCGCCTGCCAGACCGGCCAATGCCGCTACAACACGGAGCGGGAGCAGTGCGCCACCTTCGACCCCGCCAGCGGGGCCGTCGACATCCCGTGCGTCATCACCGACGACCAGGCGCTCTCCGCCAATCTGCAGATGGACCGGGGCGCGCGGTTTACCGTCACCGGCGTCGGCACCGCCCGCAGCGGCGCAGTCAATCCGGATTGCAGCGAATATGACCCCGAATCGGGGACGCTCGACATCGCCTGCGTTTCAGTCGGCGAGAACGGTTACGAGGTGGGCCTGTCGCTGGCATCAGCGAACCCCATCGGATTCGACATCAACGGCCTCACCCCGACCGGCGCCACGAGATCCGCCCCGTTCAGAAACCTCTATCTGAACGAGTACGGCAGCGACCCGCTCTATGCCACCTTCACCGATGCCAACGACCGCTACTACGCCCTCTACGCGGTGAAGGACGGGCAGAACCAGCCGATCTATTACAACCGCCTGGAGACGTTCGACAAGAACGCCGACGGCTCACTGGACGCCTATGTGGCCATGGAGTTCGACGAATTGGGCCGGCCCACCCTGTTTGAGCTGCGCGGCGGGGCCGATGGCACCATCGGCTTCTCCTACCCCTCCGCCGACATCGCGGAGATCACCCTGTCGGTGAACGGCGAAAGCGAGACGATGAGGATCGCGAACCGCTTCGCCGGCATGGCGGCGCGCACGTCGACCCGACGCACCCTGCCGCGGGACGGCCGGCCCTACGAGGCGTATACCGAGCTGACCTACATCGGCGACATCATGACCTGCGCGGAGCGCGCGCCGAAGGTCACCGTACGGCGGAATTTCAGCGCCATCCTCGCCAAGAAATACCCGTTGCTCGCCCGGACCTACCGCGCCGACGTGTGGGAAAACACCTATGAGGGGAGCGAGGCGGATTACCTCTATCGTTTCTACATCACCGTGCCGGGCGACGACTTCGACGCCTGGACCACGCGCTGCCAGCTCTACGGACTGGTCAACAGCAGCGTCGGCTTCATCGGCGTGTGGAAGGAGCGGGTGGGAGACTTCGTATCCGGTGTCGTCGCCGGATTTCGCGACGCCCGGGACAACACCGACAGCAACGCGATCCGCGTCGTCACCGACAAGGCGTTGGACATGACCACCCGGGGCATCCCGATCATCTCCATCGCCAGGAGCTTCGCCGACGCGTGGGATCAGGAGGGTTCAGGCGCGAACGGGCCGTGCAGCGAGAGCGCCTACTACTTCAAGCGCAAGCGGCTGCTGCACGAGGTCACCATCACGGTGGACGATGACACCAGCGACTACCTGGAGAGCCGGGAGTATCAGCCGATCATGCGCTGGGAATACGGCGCCGACTATGTGCATAGCGCCCCCACGTTCGAGATCGGCACGAATTGCGGTGATCAGACGGGGAACACCGGCACCTGCGACCGCGACGCGGTGGCGAACATCTACAACAGCACGGACTGCCGGGCCGCCGGGGGCGCGTGGACCTCGGGCGGTTTGTACAACGCCAGCTCGGGGTACTGTTTCTGCTGGTGATCCGGAGACGGCGCTGAAAGCGCGGGCGCCCGCCGTCCTCTCTCCTCTCGTTACGACGCTCCGCGTCGTAACGCACCACCGCGACGCTCCGCGTCGTAATCCCGGACGCAGAGCGTCCAAGGTAGCGGGTTACTACGCAGAGCGTAGTAACCAGAGGACCAGATGAAGCGGGTTACTACGCAGAGCGTAGTAACCAGAGGAAACCCAACGCAACCTTTTCGACATAACACACACGGAAATCCCGCCCCATCGCCGCCCCGCGGCGAAAGCCCGCGGGGCGGCGATGGGGCGGGATTTCCGCGTTAGTCGAACTTCTTGACGCCGTCGGCGCAGCCGAGCAGCAGCACGTCGGCCGGGCGGATGGCGAAGATGCCGACGGTGACCACGCCGGCCAGATTGTTGAGCTGCTGCTCCAGCTTGGTCGGCTCCATGATCTCCAGCCCGTGGACATCGAGGATGATGTTGCCGTTGTCGGTGGTGAAGCCCTCGCGCAGCACCGGCTCGCCGCCGAGCTTGACGATCTCGCGGGCGACCAGCGAGCGGGCCATCGGAATCACCTCGATGGGCAGCGGGAACTTGCCGAGCACGTCCACCAGCTTCGACTCGTCGGCGATGCAGATGAACTTCTCGCTCGCCCCGGCCACGATCTTCTCGCGGGTCAGCGCGCCGCCGCCGCCCTTGATCAGGTGCAGGTGGCGGTTGGACTCGTCGGCGCCGTCCACGTAGATCGGCAGCGAACCCGCCTCGTTCAGCTCCATCACCGGAATGCCGTGGCCGCGCAGCCGGTCCGCCGAGGCGACGGAACTGGCGACGGTGCCGTCGATCTTGCCCTTCATGCCGGCCAACAGATCGATGAAGTGGTTGGCGGTGGAGCCGGTACCGATACCGACCACCATGCCGGGCTCGACGTATTCGAGGGCGGCCTCGGCCACCTTCTTCTTCAGTTCATCCTGGGTCATCGTTCGTTCTCTCTAATTTTGACGAAAGGCTCTGCGCGAGTCCGATCCATCATACCAGTGGTTCCGAACCGACGTCAGTTCCTCCCGAGCGAGGATGATTTCACCGCACAGCGCGATGTTGACAGCCACGCCCGGCCGGGAGAACAATCGGGCCGTCATGGCTACCCATCGCAAATTCTGGTCCACCCTGCTGCTCGCCCTGCTGCTGTTGCAGACGACGGTGAGCGCGCCGTGGCTGCACCGCGGGGAGGCCCCACAAGCAGGGGCCCCCACGGCGATGGCGATGGCCGCCGACGGGACCCACCACTGCCATGACGGGGCCGCCGATCAAAGCGGCCCGTGCAAGGATCGCGGCTGCGTCTTCTGCGGCGTCGCCCCCACCGCCCACGCCCCGCGGGTCGATACCTTCTTCTCCCTGCTCTCCCAGCTGGAACCCTTCTCCGACCGGAGCGCCCACCACTTCGAACAGCCGGTGGAGCTGCGCCCTCCCCAACCCAACCGTCCGGTCTGAGCATCGGGCCGGCCCCGGTTGAATACCGGGCCGGCGGTCGTCGTGCCGTGGCTGCGGCGCGGCCCATCCCCGGTTGGGAGTTCCCTCCATGTCCACTGCCCTCTCGGCGCATCGGCGCCGATCCGCCGCGCACGTTCGGCTGCGTGCGCTCGCCTCGCTGACCCTGGCGCTCTGCGCCTCGGCCGGCGCCTCCACCCCCGCCTATGAAGCGTTGCGCGCCCGACTCGCCCAACACCCCGACGTGCGCGCCGACGAGGCCCAGGCGCGCCAGTGGGCGCGTCAGGCGGAGGGGGCGCTGGGGCTACCCAACCCCAGCGTCACCCTCGGCCTCAACAACCTGCCGGTGAACGAGCCGACCCGCTTCGACCGCTACCTGCCGAGCAGCCGCAGCCTGGAGGTGAGCCAGAAGATCCCCAACGCGGCGGGCCGCGAGGCGGAGCGCGACACCCTGCTCACCCGCCGGGGGCTGGCCGAGCTGGAGCGGCGCGAGCGGCTGGCGGCGCTGGAGCGGCGGCTGATCGAGGCGCTCGCCGAGCGCGAGCGAATCGGCGCGTCGCGGGCGGCGCTGGCGCGGCAGGTGACGCTGATCGGCGAGCTGGAGCAGTGGCTGCGCGGCGAGATGGCGGGTGGAGAGGCGGTCTACGGTCGCTTCGACGAGCTGGAGATCCAGCGGGCGCGGATCGGTGAGCGCCGGGTGGCGCTGGAGGGGGAGGCGCGGCGCTGGGAGGCGACGCTGCGCGAGCTGGTGGAGGCGGTACCCGAGATGCCGCCGCCGGCGGTCGAGCCGCGGAGCTGGGACGGTTCGCCGGAAGGGGCCTTCGCGCCGCTGATCGCCGAGCGCGAACGGACCCTGGCCCGCAACGGGGTGGCGCGCCGCGTCGCCGACCTCTCCCCCGACTATGCGGTGGGCTTCGCCTGGCAGCAGCGGGAGTCGGGCCGCGGTTTCGACGGTGAGGACTGGTTCACGGTAAAGCTGACGGTGAGCGTGCCGCTGTGGGCGGAGAACAACCAGCGACCCAAGCTGGCCGCCGCCGAGGTGGCCCTGGAGCGGGCCACCGCCCATTGGGAGCAACGGCTGCGCGAGACCCGCCGGGAGTACGACACGGCGCGCGCCGACTACGAGACCGCCGCCGCACTGCTCACCGAGCTAAAACACCGGGCGGCGCGCCTGGAAGACCTGGAGGCGGCCAACCGGCGCCGCTACGAGGCAGGCGACGGTTCGCTGGAGGCGGTGATCCGCCCGGCGATGCAGCACGCCGAGCTGGAGCTGGAACGGGCCACCCAGCGGGCGCGGCGCACCGTCGCCGCGGCGCGGATCAACGCCCTGCTGGTGGAGGAGATGCCATGAAACGGCTACCACTTCCCGCGGCCCTGCTGTGGCTGCTGCTCGCCTGGACCGCCCCGCTGTTCGCGGCGGAGGAAGCTACCCAGTACACCTGCCCGATGCACCCCCACTACATCGCCGACCAGATGGGCACCTGCCCGATCTGCGGCATGGATCTGGTGCCGGTGGCGAGCGGCCCCGCGCAACCGGTCGCCGACGACCCGACGGGGGCACCGGCCCGCGCCGAGGTGACCATCTCCCCCGAGACCATCCAGAACATGGGGGTGCGCTACGGCCGCGCCGAGCCGACCCGGTTCGGCCGCCGCATCCGCGCCTACGGCGTGGTGGTGGCCAACGAGCGGCGGCGCGGCGAGGTGGCGAGCCGGGTGGCGGGCTGGGTGGAGGCGCTGGCGGTCACCGCGGTGGGTGACCCGGTGCAGCGCGGGCAGGTGCTCTATCGCCTGTTCAGCCCCGATCTGGCCGCCGCCCAGCGCGACTACCTGAGCGCCCTGGCGCGCAACGGCGCGGAGCGGAGCGATTCGGCCGCCGACCGGCTGCGCGCGCTAGGGGTCTCGACCGAGTTCATCGACCGGCTGAAGCAGACCCGCAAGGTCGAGGAGCGGGTGCCGTTCGCCGCCGCCACCGCCGGCACACTCGCCGAGCTGCGGGTGCGCGAGGGGGCCTACGTGCGCCCCGGCGAGACCCTGGCGGTGATCCAGGACTATTCGTCCGTGTGGATCAACGCCGCGGTGGCGGAGCAGGATTTAGCCTGCATTTCTCACCAGCCTCCTACTGCGACCGCCGATCTTCCCGCTGTGACGAGGCGTGCTCCCTCCAGGCTCCTCAACATAGAGTCGGCTATGCCTTCGTCGCCCTCCAGTCCGCGCGCCCCGTCACAGCGGGATCTCGGCGCCCTCGCTACGGAGGCTGGTGAGAAATGCAGGCTAACGGCGATCGGCCCCGATACCGCGGTGCGGGTGGTGCTCCCCAACCTGCCGGGGCAGGTGATCGAAACCAAGGTCGACTACATCCACCCCACCGTAGACCCCGCCAGCCGCACCGGCACCGTGCGTCTCGCCCTGGACAACCCGGACGGGGCGCTACGCCCCGGCGCCTACGCCGACGTGCTGTTCGAGGTGGAGGCGGTACAGCGGCTGGCGGTGCCCGACAGCGCCCTGCTGCTGGGGGCCGGTGGCCCCTATCTGGTGGCGGCGCTCGGCGACGGCCGCTTCCAGCCGCGGGCGGTGCGCACCGGACTCTCCGCCGACGGCTATACCGAGATCCTCGAAGGGGCGGCGGCGGGGGACCGGGTGGTGGTCTCCGGCCAGTTCCTGATCGACTCCGAAAGCGCACTCCGCGACTCGTTCCGCAAGCTGCAAAGGCTCAAACAGACGCTCGCCGACCTCACCCTGAGCGCGGCCCAGCTGGCGATGATGGACCATCTGGTGGACGCCGCGCTCTACCTCCACGAGGCGCTGGTCGACGGCTACGACGTCACCCCGGAGCAGCTCCAGCCGGCCCGCGAGATCCGCGGCCTGCTCTGGCCGCGCTTCGGCGACACCCGGCTGGGGCCGCTGCTCGACGCCGCCGAGCAGGCGGTCGGCGAGGCCCAGCAGGCGCGCACCGAGAGCACCCTGACCGAAGCGCTCCACCACCTGGTCTCCGCGCTACGCCCGTGGGTGCTGGAGGGGCGCACCGCCCACTACCGCGACAAGGACGTGCGGCTGTTCCGCGACCCGCAGCGCGACCGGCTCTGGCTGCAACAGGGCGCCACGCCCTACAACCCCTACGGTTCGGCCAAGGGGGAGGCGGTGAACGGCGGGGGCGACGGCCATGAGTAGCCCCCACGACCTCGGCGGGGAGGACCCCACCCGCTCGTTCGTCGCCCGGGTGATCGGCTGGTCGGTCCACAACCCGCTGATCGTGGTGGTCTTCACCCTCGCCCTGGCGGCGGCCGGGCTGCTGGCGCTCGGGCGGATGCCGCTCGACGCCATCCCCGATCTCTCCGACACCCAGGTGATCATCCGCACCGACTTTCCCGGACAGGCGCCGCAGATCGTCGAGGACCTGGTCACCTACCCCCTCTCCACCACCCTGCTGGGGCTGCCGAAGACCGAGGCGGTGCGCGGCTTCTCGATGTTCGGCACCAGCTTCGTCTACGTCATCTTCCAGGACGGGGTGGACACCTACTGGGCACGCAGCCGGGTGACCGAGGCGCTGGCCAGCGCGCAGAAGGGGCTGCCGGCCAACGCCACCGCGCGGCTCGGTCCGGACGCCACCGGGGTGGGCTGGATCTACCAGTACGCGCTGGTCGACCGCAGCGGCCGCCACGACCTGGCCGAGCTGCGGGCGTTGCAGGACTGGTTCCTGCGCTTCGAGCTGGCCACCGTGCCCGGCGTCTCCGAGGTCGCCTCGGTGGGCGGCTTCGTGCGCGAGTTCCAGGTGCTGATCGACCCCAACCGGCTGCGCGCCT
The DNA here is from genome assembly GCF_054657215.1 of Endothiovibrio diazotrophicus. Classification (NCBI taxonomy): domain Bacteria; kingdom Pseudomonadati; phylum Pseudomonadota; class Gammaproteobacteria; order Chromatiales; family Thioalkalispiraceae; genus Endothiovibrio; species Endothiovibrio diazotrophicus. The sequence continues at coordinate 5,050 of NZ_BAAHXB010000030.1, read as the reverse complement.
ACGACATCCCGCTGGTGCGCGTGCGCGAGGCGGTGAAGGCGGCCAGCGCCGAGGTGGGCGGGCGGGTGCTGGAGCGGGCGGAGACCGAGCTGATGATCCGCTCCAAGGGCTACGTCGCCTCGGTCGACGAGCTGCGCCGGGTGGTGCTGCGGGCGCGCAACGGCACGCCGGTGCTGCTCACCGACGTGGCGCGGGTGATCGAGGGGCCGGAGCTGCGCCGCGGGGTGGTCGAGCTGAACGGCGAGGGGGAGGTGGTCGGCGGGATCATCGTGATGCGCTCCGGCGAGAACGCCTTGAATGTGATCAAGGCGGTGGAACGCAAGCTCAACGCCCTGCGCGGCGGGCTACCCGAGGGGGTGGAGATCGAGACCGTCTACGACCGCGCGCCGCTGATCCGCGGCGCGGTGGAGTACCTCAATCACAAGCTGATCGAGGAGGGGCTGGTGGTGGCGCTGGTCTGCCTGATCTTCCTGCTCCACGCCCGCTCCGCCTTCGTCGCCATCGTCACCCTGCCGCTGGGGGTGCTCGGCGCCTTCACGGTGATGGCGGCGCAGGGGATAACCGCCAACATCATGTCCCTGGGAGGGATCGCCATCGCCATCGGCGCGATGGTCGACGCCTCCATCGTGATGGTGGAGAACGCCCACCGTAAGCTGAGCGAGCTGCCCGCCGACGCCGACCGGATCGCCCGCAACGGCGCCCTGCTCCAGTCCGCCAAGGAGGTGGGGCCGGGGCTCTTCTTCAGCCTGCTGATCATCACCGTCTCCTTCCTGCCGGTGTTCGCGCTCACCGGCGAGAGCTACCGGCTCTTCTCACCGCTCGCCTACACCAAGACCTACGCCATGGCCTTCGCCTCGCTGCTCTCGGTCACCGTGGTGCCGGTACTGATGATGTGGCTGATCCGCGGGCACATCCGGCGCGAGGAGGCCAATCCGCTCAACCGGCTCTTCGTCGCCCTCTACAAACCGCTGCTGCGCTTCGCCCTGCGCACCCGCTGGCTCACCCTGGCGGCGGCGGTCGCGGCGGTCGCCAGCCTCGCCTGGCCGCTCAAGCAGCTCGGCTCCGAGTTCATGCCGGCACTCTACGAAGGGGAGCTGCTCTACATGCCCACCACCCTGCCGGGGGTGTCGCTGACCAAGGCGAAGGAGATCCTCGCCCAGACCAACCGGCTGATCCGCACCGTGCCCGAGGTGGAGCAGGTCTTCGGCAAGGTGGGACGGGCCGACACCGCCACCGACCCCGCGCCGATCTCGATGATCGAGAGCTGGGTGCGCCTCAAGCCCCGCGAAGCGTGGCGGCCGGGGCTCGACGTCGACGGGCTGATCGACGAGCTGGACGCGCGAGTCCGCCTGCCGGGGCTGGTCAACAGCTGGGGCTACCCGATCAAGATCCGCATGGACATGATCTCCACCGGCATCCGCACCCCGGTGGGGATCAAGATCTCGGGAGCCGATCTGGAGGAGATCGGCCGCATCGCCCTCGACGTGGAGGCGGCGGTCAAGGAGGTGGCGGGCACGCGCAGCGCCTTTGCCGACCGGATCACCGGCGGCAAGTACTTGGAGATCACCCCCAACCGCGAGGAGCTGGCCCGGCGCAACATCGACCTCGGCACCTTCCAGGGGGTGATCCAGACCGCGCTGGGCGGCATGAAGATCGCCGAAAGCGTGCGCGGGCGGGAGCGCTACAACATCATCCTGCGCTACGACCGTCCGTTCCGCGAACGCCCCGACGACCTCGCCGGGATCCTGGTGCCGACCCCCGAGGGGATGCACATCCCACTCGGCGAGCTGGCCACCATCGCCTTCGCCGAGGGGCCGCCGATGATCAAGTCGGAGAACGCCCGGCTCACCGGCTGGGTCTTCGTCGACATCGGCGGGCGCGACATCGGCGGCTACGTCGAGGAGGCCCGCGCGCGGGTGGCGCAAGAGGTGGCACTGCCGCCCGGCTACGCCATCGCCTGGTCGGGGCAGTACGAGCAGATGCTGGAGGCGCGCGCGCGGCTCAACCTCGCCATCCCCGCGGCGGCGGCGATCATCCTGGTGCTGCTGATGATCCACTTCGGCCGCGCCGACCGCACGGTGATGGTGATGAGCGCGCTGCCCTTCGGCCTGGTGGGCGGGCTGTGGGCGGTCCATCTCGCCGGCTACAACCTCTCGGTGGCGGTGGCGGTGGGCTTCATCGCGCTCGGCGGCATCGCGGTGGAGACCGCGGTGGTGATGCTGCTCTACATCGACCAGCAGGTGCGCCAGCGCCCCCCCGCCAACCGCGCTGACCTGTTCGCGGCGATCATAGCCGGCGCCGCGCTGCGCGTGCGCCCCAAGCTGATGACCGTCTCGGTGATCATCGCCGGCCTCCTGCCGGTGTTCTTCACCGACGGCCCCGGCGCCGATGTGATGCGCCGCATCGCCCTGCCGATGGTCGGCGGCATGGTCAGCACCACCGTCATGACCCTGATCGTCATCCCGGCAATCTACCTGATCTGGGAGGGCCGGCGCTGCCCGCGATAACCGCCGCCGACCCACCCGGATGAAGAGAAGAGTGAACCGCAGATTTACGCAGATGAACGCAGATTTCTGTCTTCTTGATCTGCGCCAATCTGCGTAAATCTGCGGTTCATTGAATTTTTTCCCCACAACCAACCCGAGGAGAACTCCGATGAACGGAACCCTGAAAATCACCCTGCTGGCCTCCCTGCTCACCCTCGCCGCCGCCCCCGCGTCGGCCGATGAGCACAGCGGCCACGACATGGGCGACCACGCCGCGATGAGCGATTCGGCGGAACACGGCGACCACACCATGCACGACCACGCCGCGATGGCCGCCCCGGCGGCCGACGAGGCGGAGGGACACGGCACCCTCCACGCGGTGGACGCCGAGGCGCGCACGGTCAACCTGAGCCACGCCCCGATCCCGGCGCTCAACTGGCCGGCGATGACCATGGACCTGCCGGTCACCAAGCGGGTCGATCTCTCCGTCTTCAAGGCGGGTGACGAGGTGATGTTCACCCTCAAGAAGGGACGCGACGACCGGTTCCGGATCACCGCCATGGAGGCGGCGGGGGGCGCTCACCACATGGGACACCAGTAGTCTGTCCATCTGAAAATTTGGGATGAAATCTTCCCGTAGCCGTAGGATGGGCAAAGCGTAGCGTGCCCATCAAAACGGCACTGCCACAGCAAAATTCACTGCCTTCGTTCGATGGGCACGTCGCTAGCGCTCCTTTGCCCATCCTACGAGAACCGCATCCCGATTTTTCAGATTGACGGAGAATGGAAAACAGGACAGGCAAGGATGTTTCCATCGGGGCGGCCTTCGTCTTGCGGGGGATTCATTTACAATGGGTCGATCTCCCGCCCTCCCCTACGAAGGCCGCCCCATGCTCGAGCGCTACCTGAAGAAGATCCTCACCGCCCGCGTCTACGACGTCGCCCGCGAGACCCCGCTGGAGGAGGCGAAGAAGCTCTCCATCCGTCTCGGCAACACGGTGCTGCTCAAGCGCGAGGACCTGCAACCGGTCTTCTCCTTCAAGCTGCGCGGCGCCTACAACAAGATGGCGGGCCTGCGCCCCGAACAGCGCGCCGCTGGGGTGATCGCCGCCAGCGCCGGCAACCACGCACAGGGGGTGGCGCTCTCGGCGCACCAGATGGGGATCAAGGCGGTCATCGTGATGCCCAAGACCACCCCGCCGATCAAGGTGACGGCGGTGCGCGGCTACGGCGCCAAGGTGGTACTCCACGGCGACTCCTTCGACGAGGCGAGCCAGCACGCCCGGGCCCTGTGCGACGAGAAGGGCTACACCTTCGTCCACCCCTACGACGACCCCGAGGTGATCGCCGGCCAGGGCACCATCGCCATGGAGATCCTGCGTTGCCGCCAGGAACCGATCCACGCCATCTTCGTGCCGGTGGGCGGCGGCGGGCTGATCGCCGGCGTCGCCGCCTACGTCAAGGCGCTGCGCCCGGAGATCAAGGTGATCGGGGTGGAGCCCGACGACGCCGCCTGCCTCGCCGCCGCCATGGAGAAGAAGCGGCGGGTGACCCTGCCCCAGGTCGGCCTGTTCGCCGACGGGGTGGCGGTGCGCCAGATCGGCCGCGAGACCTTCAAGGTGTGCCGCGACCACGTCGACGAGGTGGTGACGGTCAGCTCGGACGAGCTCTGCGCGGCGATCAAGGACATCTTCGACGACACCCGATCCATCGTCGAACCGGCCGGCGCGCTGGGCGTGGCGGGGCTGAAGAAGTACGTCGCCGAGCGGGGCATTCGCGACGAGCACCTGGTGGCGATCAACTCCGGCGCCAACATCAACTTCGACCGGCTACGCCACGTCGCCGAGCGGGCGGAGCTGGGCGAACGGCGCGAGGCGCTGTTCGCGGTGACCATCCCGGAGCGTCCCGGCGCCTTCCGCAAGTTCTGCCAGGTGATCGGCCAGCGCCCGATCACCGAGTTCAACTACCGCTACGCCGATGCCGACCGCGCCCACGTCTTCGCCGGCATCCAGCTGGCCGACGGCGACGAGGAGCGGGCGGCAGTGCTGGAGGCGCTGGAGCGCCATGACTATCCGGTCATCGACATGACCGACGACGAGATGGCCAAGCTGCACATCCGCCACATGGTGGGCGGGAGCGCGCGGGTGGAGGACGAGATCCTCTACCGCTTCGAGTTCCCGGAACGCCCCGGCGCCCTGCTCCGCTTCCTCACCGCCATCGGCCAGAAGTGGAACATCTCGCTGTTCCACTACCGTAACCACGGCGCCGCCTACGGCCGGGTGCTGGTGGGCATCCAGGTGCCCTACGGCGACCGCGGCCGCTTCCGCGACTTCCTGGAGGGGACCGGTTACCTGTGGCGGGAGGAGACGGAGAATCCGGCCTATCGGCTGTTTCTCAATCAGGGATGAGGGATGAGATGTATCTCGTTTCCGCGCTCATCATCTCGTTTCCACGCTCTGCGTGGAAACGTCTTCTTCGACGCTCCGCGTCCTGCCGAACGAAGGCACCGAAACCTCACCGCCGTACCGGACACGAGGACGCAGAGCGTCCAAGGTTCCTGGTTA
>NZ_BAAHXB010000029.1:0-51268 GCF_054657215.1 Endothiovibrio diazotrophicus | reverse complement strand
ATCCTCGTCAAATAGCTCACTATTCTCCTCGAATTTTCGAAAAATTGGGGCCGCCCTCCTGCCCTCCCGCGACTCGATCCCCCATAGTCCGACAGCCTCCTAGTCGCCGAAGCTGGTGCCGACCCGGCGGGCGCTGTCGATCCACGGGTGGTCGGCGGGGACCAGCTTCTTCTGGCCGGCCACCTCCTCCAATGGCACCGCCTCCACCCCCTCGCCGCGGGCGGCCACCATCACCCCGCCGACCCCCTGTTCGATGAGGTCCGCGCAGGCGGTGCCGAGGCGGGTGGAGAGCAGCCGGTCGGCGGCCGACGGGGTGCCGCCGCGCTGCAGGTGGCCGAGGATGGTGACCCGCGCCTCCAGGTCGGTGAGACTCTCCAGTTGATGGGCGAGACGCAGGGTGTGGTCGGTGCTCTCCTCCTCCAGCCGCTGGATCCACGCCTTCGCCTTCTTCCGCTCCTCCTTGCTCGATGCGGTCTCCCGGCGCTGCAGCGCGGCGGCCATGGCGGTGTGTTCGTCGCGGGTGACGGCGCCCTCGGCCACCGCCACGATGCTGAACGGCTTGCCGCTGCGTACCCGCTCCTGGATCGCGTCGGCCACGGTCTGCACCGAGTAGGGGATCTCGGGGATCAGGATCACGTCGGCGCCGCCGGCGATCCCCGCCCCCAGGGTGAGCCAGCCGGCGCGGTGGCCCATCACCTCGACGACGATGATCCGGTGGTGGCTGTGGGCGGTGCTGTGCAGCCGGTCGATGGCGTCGGTGGCGATGCCCAGCGCGGTATCGAAGCCGAAGGTGGTGTCGGTCATCGCCACGTCGTTGTCGATGGTCTTCGGCAGGGTGAGCACGCGCAGTCCCTTCTGGTGGAGCTGCAGGGCGTTCTTCTGGGTGCCGCCGCCGCCGAGGCAGACCAGTGCGTCGAGCTGATGGCGTCGGTAGGTCTCGACGATGGCGTCGGTCATGTCGCGCACCTCGCCCCCCACCGGCATCTTGTGCGGCTTGTCGCGGCTGGTGCCGAGGATCGTCCCGCCGAGGGTGAGGATGCCGGAGAGCGCGCCGCCGCCGAGGGTCACGGTGCGGTCCTCGACCAGCCCGCGGAAGCCGTCGCGGAAGCCGATCACCTCCATCCCGTAGGCGCCGCGCGCGCTCTTCCCGACGCCGCGGATCGCCGCGTTGAGGCCGGGGCTGTCGCCGCCGGAGGTGAGGATACCGATCTTCTGGGACATGGACGCAGGCTCCGGGTTACGGGTCGGGAGGGGGAGTGTAACCCGGATTGCCGGCGCGATTGGGGACAGGGGCGACGGTAGCCGGTCGTCGCGGTAGCCGCCGCAGAGGCGTCTGGATAGACTTGCGCCGTCGATCGCCCGCCCACGGCATCACCCTGGTGTTGGTGCTGACCGTCATGGTGCTCAAGTACCGTTTCCGCAGGCGCTGAATGCACGCCCGTTGTACGCTACCGGGCGCTACCACAATCTGCAGGGTGATTTTCATGGCGCGCAAGGCGAACTCCTCACCGACCAAAGAGATCGACGGCGGCTTCTGGCTCGACAAGGGCGGGCGCGCCTTCCTCGGCCGCGGGCGCATCGAGCTGCTGGAGGCGATCGCCGTCCACGGTTCGATCTCGGCGGCGGCGCGCGCCATCAACATGAGCTACAAGGCGGCGTGGGACGCGGTGGACGCCATGAACAACCTCTCCGAGGTGCCGCTGGTGACGCGTACCACCGGCGGCCGCCACGGCGGCGGCACCCTCCTCACCGAGCATGGCCACCGCACCGTCGAGCTCTACCGGCGGATCGAGGCGGAGTACCGCCAGTTCCTCCACAGTCTGGCGGCCGGGGTGCAGGAGTTCGACGACTTCCATTCGATGCTCCGCCGCTTCTCGCTGAAGACCACCGCGCGCAACCAGTACCGCGGGCGGGTCACCCGGCTGGTCACCGGGGCGGTCAACGCCGAGGTGGAGATCGACCTGGCCGGCGGCGACCGGCTCACCGCCATCGTCAGCAACGAGAGTGTCGAATGCCTCGGGCTGAAGGAGGGGGACGAGGCCTACGCGATGATCAAGGAGTCCTCGGTGCTGGTCACCGGCGAAGAGGAGACGGGGGTTCGCTACAGCGCCCGCAACCGCCTCCAAGGGGTGGTCGAGGAGTGCCGCGAGGGGGCGGTCAACGGCGTGGTGCGGATCCGCCTCGACGGCGGCAAGGTGATCACCGCCGGGATCACCAACGAGAGCATCCGCGCCCTCGGCCTCCGGGAGGGGGCGCCGGCCGGGGTGCTGGTGAAGGCCACCGAGATCATCCTGGCGACCACCGAGTGAGGAGTCATCGGGTGATGCAAAACAGCGCGCGCAACCAATTTCCCGGCCGCGTCGCGGCGGTGTTCAAGGGGGCGGTCAATGCCGAGGTGCGGCTGGTGCTCGATGCCGGCGGCGAGATCGTCTCCACCATCACCAACGGTAGCGTCGACCGCCTGCAACTGACCGTGGGGGACGCGGTCACCGCCCTGGTGAAGGTCTCGGCGATCACCCTCCAGGTGGGCGGCGAGGCCGCCACCTCGGCGCGCAACCGCCTCTGCGGCGAGATCACCGCGGCCCGCGAGGGGGCGGTCAACGGCGAGGTGGCGATCGCTCTGCCGGGCGGCGACGAGGTGGTGGCGATCGTCACCAACGAGAGCATCCGCAACCTCGGTCTGGCGCCGGGCGTGCGGGTCTGCGCGCTGGTCAAGGCCTCCAGTGTGATCCTCGCCGTCTCGGGTTAGCCGAGCCGCTCGAAACGCACCTGGACGTCCCGCGGCTTGGCGAAGTAGGGGGCGGAGGTGACCAGCACGTCGGCACCCGCGGCGGCGTAGTCGGCGGCGTTGCCGGCGTGGATTCCGCCCGCCGCGGCGACCACCGTGGCCTGCGCTCGGGCGCGCGCGGCCGCTACCACCACGGCCACCTGCTCGGGCCGCAACTTTTCCAGTTGGATCGCCTCGCAGCCCTCACCGATCAGCGCCAGCGCCGCCTCGGCGGTATCCACCTCGACCAGGCACCGTTTCTCCGGTTGGGCGTGGCGTAGCGTCGCGGTGTAGCCGCTCAATTCGCCGGCGTCGAGAAAGGCGCGGTGTTCAGCGGTGACCATCACGCTCTCGGAGAGTCCCAGGCGGTGCATCGTCGCACCGCCGGCCCGCACCGCCTTCACCATCATCGGTTTGATCCCGGGGAAGTGCTTGCGGGTACAGGCCACCACCTTGCCCTCCGCCCGTTCGACGATCTCCCGCGCCGCGCTGGCCACCCCGGAGGCGGACTCGATCAGTGCCTGCGCCACCTTCCAGACCCGGAACAGCCCCGACGCGGGGCCGCGGGCGCTGAGCAGCGGTGTGCCGGACGCGGCTCGCTCGCCGCTGCTCGCGTGCCGCTCGGCGACGGCGCCGGCCAGGGTGAACAGGCGGGTCGCCTCCTCGACGCCGCAGATCACCATCGGGTCGCGGACGTGGAAGGTGATGCGCCCCAGGCGTTCACCGATCGTCAGGGCGCTGGTGGTCAGGTCGCCGTAGGGGGCGTCTTCGTGCAGCAGGCGCTCCAGTTCGCGGTCGCTCAGGGCGCTTTCGGTAGGGGGCATCCGGGATTCTCCGATGGCAATGGGTGAAGGGTTTCCGTCATGGGGCCGCGGTGAGGATCACACTGGAAGCCTTGAATACCGCCTGCACCGGAGCCCCCTCCGCGATTTCCATCCGGTGCAGACTCTCCAGATCCAGCAGCGCGGTCAGCACATGCCGCTCACCGGGCAGCGCGACGGCCACCTCGGCGTTGACCGGTCCGCGGTGGACGCGCACCACCGCCCCGTCGAAGCCGTTGCGGGTCGACAGACGGCAGCCCTGCTCGCCGGACAACAGCACCACCGAGGAGGACTTGACGAAGGCGTGGACTTCCCGCCCGACCCGCAGGCCGAGGTGCTCGGCCGACTCGGTGGTGATCAGCGCGGTGATCACCAGCGCCTCCTCCAGACGGATGCGCACCTCGCAGTTCACCGCGTCGCGGCGGATCGATTCCACCGGCCCGGCGAACTGGTTGCGCGCACTGGATCGGGTGGTCAGCCGCGCCAGCATGCGGCGGAAGCCGGTGACGTCGGTGTTCCCCTCATGGCCGGCATTGAGCAGCTCGGAGGCACGCTCGACGGCCCCCTGATACTCCTGCTCCAGGGCGCGGTAGAAGGCGATCAGCCGACGGCAGTAGGGGGTCAGCTCGGTGCCGCCGCCGTGCCGGCCGCCGGTGGTGCGCAACACCAACGGGTGGGGCGAGAGGCTGTTCATGGTGTCCACCGCGTCCCACGCCGCCTTGTAGGAGAGGGGGACCGCCTTCGCCGCGCGGGCGATCGAGCCGTGCTTGTCGATCGCCTCAAGCAGACGGATGCGGGTGTCGCCGAGGAAGTTGCCCACCGCGGTGTCGAGGGTGAGACGGCCGTGGATGGTGGGGAAGGCGGGCATCGGACAGCTCCTTTCGGTCGGTTCGGGCCGGTTCGTATTGGGCGTGCGGGGGCCGTTCATATCGGTCGTTGTGGTGTTGTGTATATAGCGTGGTGGAGAACAATCACCGGGTCGGAGGCCGCTCGGCCGGAAGGCGAGCCTCGCGCCGCGCCGAAGACACACGTCCATCCCCTATACAGGAGAACGATCATGAAAATCAGTGCACGCAATCAGTTCAAAGGGACCATTACCGCCCTCAAGGAGGGGCCGATCAGCGCCGAGGTGGAGCTGACCACCGAGGGCGGTGACAAGGTGGTGGCCACGGTCACCGACCAGAGCGTTCAGCGTCTCGGCCTCGCCCCCGGCAAGGCGGTGGTGGCGCTGGTCAAGGCCCCCTCGGTGTTCCTCGCCACCGGCACCCCGGAGTACCGCTTCACCGCGCGCAACGAACTCACCGGCAAGGTCTCCAATGTGGTTCCCGGCGCGATCAATACCCGGGTCTCGGTCACCCTGCCCGGCGGTGCGGTGGTCGGCGCGGTGGTGACCAACGAAGCGGCGGTCGAGCTGGGCCTCGCCGACGGGGTGGCGGTCACCGCGCTGTTCAAGGCGAGCCAAGTGATGCTCGGCGTGCCGGCCTGAGCCCTCTTCCGTCCTCCCGGACCTCCCGGTCCGAGGGGCGGGTTGTTGTCTCCCGGGGTGTCTTGCGGGTTCGCGCCATTGGGTTTCCAGGCTTCGCTATATAATAAACGATACAACGAAGCGCGGAAAATTACACCTCTTCTGATGTGGCCGCCGTTGTCCCCTGTCGGTGGGGGGGCGTTCGAGCGTGGTGGCCGATTCACGACCATTGAACCGAAAAAGGGCGGATCTCTCCGCCCTTTTGCATGCCGGTGCGTTACGCCTACGGGATCAGCTCACAGGTCAGGATGCAGACCCACTGGTTGGCTTGGGCGCGGACCCGTTCCTCCACCACCCGGTAGGGGCGCCCGGCGGCGTGCTGGTCGGCGCGCCGGTGGGCGATGCGGATCGCTTGCGGACGGCTGCTGCCGACGGCCCGGGCGGTGAAGCGCGGGCCGCGCTCCTCCTCGATGACCGCCTCCTCGGCAGGCTCCTCGGCAGGCTCCTCGGCAGGCTCCTCGGCTCCTCGCTCGTCCTCTCGTCCAGAGAAGCTCACCCGCACGTCGATCCCCGCCGGCTTTGGGTAGGTGGAGATGGAACCGGTGAAATAGAGGCGCCACTGGCCGGGCCCCAGGTGGGTGCTGCCGCCACTCTGGGGCAGGCTCGGGCCGCCGTGGCCGGTGCTGTCGTTGTAGAGGTTGAGGGTGACGTCGACCTTGCCGGTGGTGGAGGTGGTGACGGTCACCGTGGATGCTCCGGTGAGGTAGAAGTGGGGTTCGACCTTCGTGCTGTGGAAGTTGCCGTCCCCTCGCCAGTACCCGCTGACGCTGCCTCGCTCCGCGCTCTGTTCAAGTGGATTGGCGGCGATCTCCAGGGTGCCGTCCTGCTGCAGGTTGATCTGGGTTTCGATCGACATGATGAACTCCTCCTTGTTGGACAAGGGCGCCCCGGCTCCGATCTGTTCCATCTCCATGCGGGGCGTCCGGTTATGTCCCCCCAGGCATAGTCAAGGTTGATCGGTTGTTCAAGAACGGAGGGCGCGAGGGAGGGGCGTCAATGCCTGTCTGTTTTCCTACAAATATCCCCTCTGGCTGCCGCTTTCCTTTGCTGCTTCCGTTCGGCTACTTCACCGAGATGGGGCCCGACGACGACGCGCGCCTCACCCTCTCGCGCAAGACCCGTTTCCCGAGCATCAAGGATCGCTACTCCTACCGCCTCGGTTCGGCGATCCCCAACCCCGACCTGGAGGCGGAGCGCGCCACCACGCTGGAAGGGGGCTGGACCCACCGCTTCGGCCGCAGCGCCCGCCTCGACGCGGCGCTCTTCTACAGCGACATCAAGGACCTGATCCAGCAGGTGGACCTCACCCCCTCCGTCTATCCCGACGGACGCCGCCGGGCGGACGCCTTCACCCTGGTCGGGCTGCGCGCGGATTACGCATTCCAGCGCGGCCTCACCGCGCGGCTCGGGGTCGAGAACCCGGGCGACGTCGATTACGCCTACCAGGAGGGCTACCCGGAGCCGGGCCGCACCTGATACGCCAATCTCAGCTACCGCTTCTGAACGGGGGGACCGACATGAAACGCCTGACCTCAATACTGGCGGCGGCACTGCTCGCCCTCGCCGGCGCCGCCGGCACGCCCGCCGCCGAGCGGCTTACCGTGATGACCAGCTACCCCGAGGCGGTGGTTTCCCGCTTCGAGGAGGCCTTCGAACGGCGCCACCCGGAGATCCGCCTGCAGATCCTCTGGCGGATGCCCCACGACCGGTGCCGTCGCAGGTGGGCTACGCGCCGATGATGATCGACCAGTTGCTCCAGCATGCGGGGTGGCAGGCCGGCTGGGCCACCTGGCGGCGGGTGGCCGCCAACAGCCGGCTGATCGCCAGCCGCGGCCAGTTCGTCACCGACGAGGTGAGCGAGGGGCGGGCGGCGGTGGGGCTGACCATGGACTTCTTCGCCGCCTCCGCCGTCGCCAGCGGCGCCGCCGGCCGCTTCATCTACCCCCGCCGCACCGCCTTCAACCCCGCCCACGTCGCTATCACCGCGGCCACCCCGCGGCGCCCGGCGGCCGCGGCGTTCGTCGCCTTCCTGCTCTCGGCCGAGGGGCAGCGGCTGCTCTTCCATCCGGCGATCCGCAAGCTGCCGGTTGCCACCCCGGCAACGGCCGCGGCCACGCCCCGGACGGGCCGGGCGAGGCGCTGCGCTCGATGCTGGTGCGGCTCAGCGTGCCGGGCCCGGGGCCCCACGGCGGCCCGCGGCCCCACCCCGCCTACGGCAACCAGCTCAACGAGCAGGGCGTGCCCGGGGTGGCCGGCGAGGGCGAGGCCGCCGTCCCCCGCGAGGCGGTGCGGTCGATGGCCACCGGCGACCGGCAGGCGCTGCTCGCCTTTCTCCGCTCGCTGTGACGGCGTCGGTCGGTTACCTGAAAAACGCCTCCAGATGGTCGAACACCGCGTGGTCCGGCGGATGGCGGCGTAGCGTATTCACGTCGTGTAGCTTGAGCAATTGGCTCTCGATCTGCTCCAGCCGCTCCCCTGCCGGCACCCTCAGCCAGACCCGGCTGCGCGCGGGGTCGGGCAGTGGCAGGCAGAGGATGCCGTCGACGTTGAAGGCGCGGCGCGAGAAGAGGCCGCAGACGTGGGACATCACGCCGGGGTGGTTGTTGACGGTCAGCTCCAGGATCGCCGGCTGCGGATCGGTGGTGTCGTGCGCGCTCATCGTTCGGCTCCGGTCAGCATCTGGTGGTTGGCGCCGCCCGGCGGCACCATCGGGTAGACCCGCGCCTCGCCGTCGACGGGGACGTGGATCAGCGTCGGCCCCGGTGCGGCCAGCGCCTCGGCCAGCTCGCGCGGGTCGTAGTCCGCCTCCGCCAGGTCGAGGGTCGCCCAACCGAAGCCGCGGGCGATGGCGCAGAAGTCGGGGCTCGCGCTGAGGTCGGAGGCGAAGCGGTTGCCGCCGTAGAACAGATCCTGCTGCTGGCGCACCAGCCCCAGCGCGCCGTTGTTGAGCAGCACCAGCTTGAGGTTGAGCCCCTGTTCGCGGGCGGTGGCCAGCTCCTGCAGGTTCATCAGCAGGCTGCCGTCGCCGCTGAAGCAGACCACCGGCCGCTGCGGTTCGGCCAGCGCTGCGCCGATCGCCGCCGGCAGGCCGAAGCCCATGGTGCCGAGGCCCCCGGAGGTGAGCCATTGGCGCGGCCGGCGGAAGGGATAGGCCTGGGCGGTCCACATCTGGTGCTGGCCGACGTCGGTGGCGACCAGCGCCTCGGGGCCGAGCAGGCGGCCCACCGTGCGGATCAGGTCGTGAGGACGGCGCAGGTCGTCGCCCACCGCAGGAGCGGGGTGGGCGTGCCGGAGCGCGGCGATTTCCTCGTGCCACGCCCCGCGCCTGGCCGGCTCAAGACGTTCCAATAGCCGTTCCAGGCTCCGCGCGACGTCGCCGCGCAGCGGGATCTCGGCGCGGCGCAGCTTGTGGATCTCGCTGGCGTCGATATCCAGGTGGATCACCTGCGCCGCGGGGCAGAACGCCGCCAGCCGGCCGGTGGCGCGGTCGTCGAAGCGGGCGCCCACCGCGATCAGCAGGTCGCTCCGTTGCAGCGTGTGGTTGGTGGCCGCCTCGCCGTGCATGCCGAGCATGCCGAGGGCCAGCGGGTGGTCGGTGGGCAGGGCGCCGAGGGCCATCAGGGTGGTCACCGTCGGCAGGTCGGCGCGCTCGGCGAGCTGCCGGGCGAGCGCGCTCGCGCCGGCGTGGATCACCCCGCCGCCGAGGTAGAGGATCGGCCGGCGTGCCGCCTGGATCGCCGCGGCCGCCCGCTCGACCGCCTCCAGCGGTGCCGCCCGTGGCGCCTCCGCGCCGCCCGGCTCGGGCCATTCGGCAAACTCGATCGTCGCCTGCTGCACGTCCTTCGGGATGTCCACCAGCACCGGCCCGGGGCGGCCCGAGGCGGCGATGCGGAATGCCTCCGGGATCACCTTCAGCAGCTCCGCGGCGTCGCGCACCAGGAAGTTGTGCTTGGTCACCGGCAGGCTCATGCCGTAGATGTCGACCTCCTGGAAGGCGTCGGTGCCGATCAGCGCCTGCGGCACCTGACCGGTGATGCAGACCAGCGGGATCGAATCGAGGTAGGCGTCGGCCAGCGCGGTGAGCAGGTTGGTCGCCCCCGGCCCGGAGGTGGCGAAGCAGACCGCCGGCCGGCCGCTGGCGCGGGCCATGCCCTGGGCGATGAAGCCCGCGCCCTGTTCGTGACGGGCGAGGACGTGGCGGATCGGACCGCGGCTCAGCGCGTCGTAGAGCGGCAGGTTGGCGCCGCCGGGGATGCCGGCGAGCTGGGTGATGCCCTGGCGCGAGAGCAGGTCGATGGTCAGTTCGGCGCCGGTTCGTTGGATCATCGGATCGATCTCCTGGTTGGGGTGATCGTCCGGTGGAAACGGCGGGGACGTGGAAAAGAGAAAACCCCCGCCGGTTCGCACCGGACGGGGGTTTCGGATTCGCTCGGCTCCTACCCGCTACGGTGCGCAGGCGCGTACGCCTACGATGACGACGGGGTGTACGACGACGGCGGGCGGGAGGATGGCGGAAAGGTTCATGTCACACCTGGGGGATGGGGTTCGCGGCTGTCCGAGTCGGCTATAGAGCACTGAAGAGCGGCAGCTCGCTCTCCTGTGGGAACGGCCCCGAGGGCCGCTCCCACAAGTGACAACATAAGGGCCGTTCGCGCCGGCTGTCAATAGGTTGTTTGTGGGAGGCAGCCCGGGAGGCTAGAGCGCGGGCAACGCAGTCGGCCACCGCCACCCCGCGTCGGCCCATCTTTGCCTGGAAGCTCGCGTATACTGGAGGCTCCATGGACGTTTCGAGACCCGTCGTGACCGAACCATCACCCAGCTTTGGCGATCTGAGCCTGCTCTACGTGGACGACGATGAG
Source organism: Endothiovibrio diazotrophicus (assembly GCF_054657215.1). Classification (NCBI taxonomy): domain Bacteria; kingdom Pseudomonadati; phylum Pseudomonadota; class Gammaproteobacteria; order Chromatiales; family Thioalkalispiraceae; genus Endothiovibrio; species Endothiovibrio diazotrophicus. Next base: position 41,296 of record NZ_BAAHXB010000029.1, on the reverse strand, counting down.
GATATGTGGCGTCTGCTGGAGCGGCCGCTGCGTCGTCGGGTGAAGGAGGTCCACTACGCCCGCAACGGGCGGGAGGGGCTGGAGGTGGCGGAGCGCGAGCGGCCCCAGGTGATCGTCACCGATCTGCAGATGCCGGTAATGGACGGGCTGGAGATGATCGCCGAGGCCCGCCGCCGGCCGCAGCTCGACATCCCGATCATCGTGGTCACCGCCTTTTCCGATTCGGGGCACCACACCGATCTGGCCGACGGTTATGTCTACAAGCCGCTCAATATCCGTACCCTGCTGGAGAAGATCGCCGAGGTCCTGGCGACGCGGGCGTAGTTCTTTCAGGTCAAAGGCGAAAGGTCAAAGGTCAAAGGATAGAGGCGCGGTGCCACTCCGGCTTCGCGTCTCCCGATTGGCGCGATGTCGAAGAATCGGATGGCATCGAACCAAGGTCCTTTCACCTTTGACCCGGAAAAGTCGAACTCAGCCTAGGAGCCTGTCGGACTTAGGATGAATCGGCTGCGAAAGCGGGAGAGCGGCCCCACTTTTCCGAAAATCCTCGTTAAATAGCTCGCTATTCTCCTCGAATTTTCGAAAAATTTGGGCCGCTCTCCCACTCCCGCAGCTCGATCCCCCTAAGCCCGACAGGCTCCTAGGTCGGTAGCGCGACAGGGTCCGGCGGTTCAGCCGGCGCCGAACTGGACGGTGAAGCGCGCGCCATCGTCGGTGTTCTCGGCGGTGATCCGGCCATGCATGTGCTCCTCCACGATCACCTTGGCCATATAGAGGCCGATGCCGGTCCCCTTGCCCTCCTCCTTGGTGGTGAAGTAGGGCTCGAAGATGCGGTTGAGGTGCTCGGTGGGGATGCCGCCGCCGTTGTCCTCCACGGTGATGCGGCACGCCCCGTCCTGCTCCCCTGAGAGGGCAAGGCCGATGCGGATCCTGCCGGGAAAACCCGCTTCGCGGTCCTCACGCTGGATGATGGCGTCCTTGGCGTTGCCGATGATGTTGAGCAGCACCTGTTTCAGTTCGCCGGGGTAGCCGACGTAGCGGTGGCCGCACAGGCGCGCTTCGCCGCCGACGCAGTCGCACGCCAGCTCGCTCTCGATGCGGTGCCAGTCGAGCTGGGCCATCACCAGCTTGAGCGCCTCCTCCACCACCTCGCGCGGGTTGAACGGCTCCTTTGCCTTGTCCGGCTTGAAGAAGTTGCGGAAGTCGTCGATGGTCCGCGACATGTGGTCGATCTGCTTCATGCCTTCGGCCACCGTCTCGTCCAGGTGGGTACGGTCCAGTTCGCCGAATTCATGGGCGTCCTGCAGCTCCTGCAGGGCGATCGAGAGGGTGTTCAGCGGTTGGCGCCACTGGTGGGCGATGGCGCCGATCATCTCGCCGATGGCGGCCATGCGCGACTGGTGGATGAGCATGGCCTCCTTGTGGCGCAGCTCCTCCAGGGTCTCGCGCAGCCGCTGCTCGCGCTCCCACAGCCGGCGGTAGAGATGGACCCGGTTGAGCAGCAGATTGTCGTCGATCGGTTTGGTCAGGTAGTCCACCGCACCCAGTTCGTAGCCCTGCTGGACGAATTCGTCGGCCTTGAAGACCGCGGTGACGAAGACGATCGGGATGTCGCGGGTGCGTCCGGTCATCTTCAGCATGCGGGCGGTCTCGAAACCGTCCATGCCGGGCATCTGCACGTCGAGCAGGATCAGGTGGACGGTGTGTTCGACGGTGGCGGCCAGCGCCGCCTCGCCCGAGTCGGCCTCGAACACCCGGCACTCGCCCAGGCGCCCGAGCAGGGTGTGCAGGGTGAACAGGTTGTTCGGATTGTCGTCGACGATGAGGATATCGAAGGTGCTCACCGCCGCTCTCCTCCAGAACCTTTGTTATTTTTGGTCTTCATTTCCATCGGTATACCTTCTCACGTTCCGCATAGGGGGTGAAGTAGCGTTCACCTTCGTCGTGGGGCAGTGCATCGCTGGGGCCGAGCATGAGAAAACCGTCGCGGTGGAGCGACTTGGCGAAGAGCTCGGTGACCCGCCGCTGCAGGCGCGGGTGGAAGTAGATCATCACGTTGCGGCAGAGGATCAGCTGGAACTCGTTGAACACCCCGTCCTGGGCCAGCGAGTGGTGATGGAAGAGGATGTGCCGGCGGTAGCGCGGCTCGATCTCCAGGTAGAGGCCGTTGTCGTGGAGAAACACGTCGTTGGTCTCACCGCCACCCTCCCGGTAGTTGGCGCGATCCTCGTCCAGCTTCTCCCGCGGGAAGAGGCCCCCCTTGGCTTCCTCCAGCACGTAGCGGTTGATGTCGGTGGCGAAGATCTGGCTCTTCTCCAGCATCCCCAGCTCGTCGAGCAGCACCGCCAGGGAGTAGACCTCCTCGCCGGTGGAGCAGCCCGCCGACCAGATCTTCACCCGCGGGAAGCTGTCGAGGTAGGGCAGCACCCGTTCGCGCAGCAGCCGGAATTGATGCGGGTGGCGGAAGAAGGCGGTGACGTTGATCGACAGCTCCAGGAACAGACGCTCGAAGCTCTCCGGTTCGGCCAGCAGTTCGCGTACCAGCTCGAAGAAGTCGTGGTTGCCGCGCAGCCGCGCCAGCTTGTCGAGACGACGCTCCACGGTGCCCCGTTGATAGCCGCGGAAGTCGTAGCCGTAGCGCACGTAGAGCGCCTCCAGCAGCAGGTCGACGAGCGTGGAGGAGGGCTGCCGCTCGCGGCCCACCAGGGCGGCGGCGAGGAAGGCGGCGATCTCCTGGCGGTGGAAGGCGTGGTCGTAGTGGCCGCTGGCGCGGCCGTGGTCGGGGAGCACGTGGGCGTCGACGCAGTCGCTGCTCTCCTCGACGATCACCGTGGCGCCCTTCGCCTTGAGGGTCGCCATGCCTTTCACGCCGTCCTGGCCGAAGCCGCACAGCAGTACCGCCATGGCGTGTTCGCCGTATTCATGGGCGACGCTCTCGAATAGCACGTCGAGCGACGGGCGGGCGTACTGCACCTTGCGGTCGCGGGTGAGATAGACGCGGCCGTGGGCCACCTTCAGGTGGTGCCCCGGCGGGGCGATGTAGATGGTGGCGGGCTGGATCTCCATCAGGTGGTGGGGCATCACCACGGTATAGTCGGTGCGGCTGCGCAGCAGCCGGTCGAGGTGGTTCTCCTCGTCCTCCAGGACGTGCTGGACGATGAATACCGTGGCGTCGGACAGCGGCAGCCGCTCGACGATGTGGATGATCTTGTCCAGGCTCTCCGCGGAGCCGCCGAGCACCACCGCGCGGGTTGCCGCCTGGGCGTCGCGCATCGAGTGGCTGGGGACGGTGACCGCGGGCAGCCCGAGGCGCAGCAGGAAGTGGGCGAGGTAGGTGTGGTAGGCGTGGATCTTCAGCGCCCGCCCGCTCCATAGCACGCCGGCGAGCGCGTCGACCGCCGCCGCCGGCAGGGTGCGCGCGTCGTAGAAGGAGACCTCGCAGCGCACCCAGCCGCTCGGATGCACCGCCTCGGCCAGCGCCGAGCGCTCCTCCTCCTGGTCGAGCAGGCCGAGGACCTCGATGCGGCGGATTCCGGCGTTGTCGTTGTAGGTGACGCTCATGTTGAAGAAATGGACAGGATTAACAGGATTTTTCAGGATTTACAGGTTTCTTGTATTTTCTGAATTGCCTGCGGATCGTGACGCTTTCGCCAAAGTTGATGAGAAGACCAGTGTCCATCCCGGTCGCTACGAGATAATTTACCAATTGGACCTCATGGTTCTTCGATAACGCTTCAGCGGCTTTCAGTTCGCAGATGATCATCTCTTCCAGCAGAAGATCGGCAAAATATTCGCCTACCACCTCATCTCGGTACCGCACTGCGAGGGGAACCTGCTGTTCGACTCGAAGCCCTTGTGCTCGGATTTCCAGCGCCAGCGCGTTCTCGTATACGCGTTCGAGAAAACCGGCGCCCAGCGTGTTATGGACGGTATAGGCGCAAGAGATGATCCCCTTCGTGAGCTCCTGATCTGCTACAAGCATTACCTACCAACCTGTAAATCCTGAAAAATCCTGTTAATCCTGTCCATTTCTTCCATCCCCGCAGTATCAGCCACGCTCCTCGCACCAGACGCGGGCCATGTTGATCAGCACCTCGAAGTCCACCGGCTTGGCCAGGTAGTCGTCGGCCCCCGCGCTGAGCGCCTTGTCGCGGTCGTCCTTCAGCGCCTTGGCGGTGAGCGCGACCACCGGCAGCGGCTTCAGCCGCGGGTCGGCCTTGATCGCGCGAATCGCCTCGTAGCCGTCCATCTCCGGCATCATGATGTCCATGAAGATCAGGTCCACCGCCTCGCTCTTCAATTGCTCCAGCGCCTTGCGCCCGTTCAGCGCGTTGAGCACCGTCGCGCCCTGGCTCTCCAGCGCCGAGGTGATGACGAACAGGTTGCGCGGGTCGTCGTCCACCACCAGGATGCGCCGGCCGTCGAGGTGACGTCCCGCCTCCATCGCGGTGGGGGCCTCCCCCTCGTCCGGCATCCCCTTGAGGAAGCGCTCGATGTTGTCGAGCATGCGCTCCTCCGCATGGGGGGTCTTGACGATGATGCTGTCGGTGAAGGCGCGTAGCCGCGCCTCCTCCTCGCCGCTCAGCTCGTGTCCGCCGAAAAGCATCAACGGCACGTCGGGGTAGCGCTCGCGCAGTGCCGGGCAGAAGTCGCGGCAGATGGTGTCCGTGCGGCGCTCCAGGTCGACGATGACCAGGTCGCAGCCGCCCTCGCCGACCCGCGCCAGCGCCGAATCGCCGTCGCGGGTCCCCTCGACCCGCACCCCGTCGACGCGGATCAGCTCAGCCACCTGGTCGGCGCGCAGGGCATCACCCTCGACCACCAGGATCGAGCGCCCCTCCTCGCCGACCCGGGCGAGGATCTCCGCCTCCGCCTCGGCCAGCTGGCGGTCGTCCACCGGCTTGGTGAGGTAGCCGACGATGCCGCTCTTCAGCAGTCCGGCGTCCTTGTCGCGGGCGGAGACGATGTAGACCGGGATGCGCCGCAGTTCGCGGGTCGCCTTCAGCTCGCGCAGCACCTCGGTGCCGTCGCGGTCGGGCAGTCCCAGGTCGAGGAGGATGCCGCGCGGCCGGTAGGTCTTGGCCATGCGCAGCCCCTCCTCGCCGCTCAGCGCCACCAGGGTCTTGTAGCCGAGCTTGCGGTTCATCGCCGCCACCGCCTCGCCGAAGGCGGGTTCGTCGTCGATCACCAGCACCACCGGGTCGGAGGACTTGAGGTTGGCGCGGTCGTCATGGACCTCGCCGCCGCCCGTGCCGGGGGCGCCGGTCGCCAGCGGGGCGCGCGGCGCCTCGCGGCGGGGGGGCGCGAGGCCCGCCGTGCCACGCTCCTCCCCGTCGCCGCGATCGGGGGACGTCAGCGGCAGCAGGATGGCGAATTCGCTCCCCTCGCCCGGCCGGCTCTTCAGCTCGATGGTGCCGCCGAGCAACTGGGCGAAGCGCAGGCTGATCGACAGCCCCAGGCCGGTGCCGCCGTACTGGCGGGAGATCGAGCCGTCCACCTGCTGGAAGGCGTCGAAGATCGCCCGCTGCTTCTCCTCGGGGATGCCGATACCGGTGTCGCGCACGGCGATACGGATCGGCAACTGCGGGTGGTCGCTCCTCTCCACGCGCACGGTGACGCTCCCCTCCTTGGTGAACTTGAAGGCGTTGGAGAGCAGGTTGCGCACCACCTGGGCCACCTTGTCGCGGTCGCTGACGAATTCGCCGCGCAGGGTATCCTCCACCTGGAAGTCGAGCCCCTTGTCGCGGGCGGCGTCGCCGAACAGATCATTGAGCTCGCGCATCAGGTCGGTTGATGCGATGGGCAGCGGGTGCAGCTCCATCTTGCCCGCCTCGATCTTGGAGAGGTCGAGGATGTCGTTGATCAGCCGCAGCAGCTCCTCGCCGGCGTGGTGGATCACCTGGGCGCGCTTCGCCTCCTCCTCGTCGAGGTGGTTCGAGTCGTTCATCGCCAGCATCTTGGAGAGGAGGATGATCGAGTTGAGCGGCGTGCGCAGCTCGTGGGACATGTTGGCGAGGAATTCGGACTTGTACTTGCTGGCCAGTTCCAGTTCGCGGGCGCGCTGATCCAGCTCGCCGCGGGAGCGCATCAGGTCGCGGTTGCGGGTCTCCAGCTCGTTGGCCTGCTGTTTCAGCTGCTGCTGCTGCTCCTCCATCTGGGCGTTGGCCTGCTGCAGCTCCTCGGTCTGCTGCTGGAGCTGCTGCTGCTGCTCCTCCATCTGGGCGTTGGCCTGTTGCAGCTCCTCGGTCTGCTGCTGGAGGCGCTGCTGCTGCTGCTCCATCCGGGCGTTGGCCTCGCGCAGCTTGGTGCTGCGCTCCTGGGCCTCGCGGGTCGCCTCCTCGGCGGTGGTCAGCAGGCCCTGGATACGCTCGCGCTGGAGCGCGGCGTAGAGGAAGGCGGCGACGGCCTCGGCGGCGGCCTCGAGGAGCGTGCGGGCCTCCTCGTCGAAGGTGGCGAAGGCGGCCAGCTCCATCACCCCGAGGAGCTCTTCGTCGCGCAGCAGCGGGAAGGTGTAGGTGCAGAGCGGCGGGGTGCTCAGGGTGCCGGTGGTCACCGGCGGGGCGTCGCGCCGGATGTCGTTGAGGGCGATCGGGTGGCGCTCCAGGGCCACCTGGCCCACCGCCCCCTCGCCGAGGCGGAAGTGGTTCCCGAGGGTGTCGCGCTCGGTGTACATGTAGGAGCCGAGCAGATCGAGGCGCTCCTCCTCGGGCAGGTAGACGTAGCACACCCCGCGCCCCGCCTCCAGGTAGCGGCCGAGCACGCCGATCGCCCGGTCGGCCAGCTCACGGGGCCCCAGTTCACCGGAGAGGGCCCGGTTGAGCTGGCCGATGCCGTCCTTCAGCCAGTTCTCCCGCTCGGTGCGTTCGCGGTTCTCGCGCAGCATGCGGGTCATGTTGTTGAGTGCGTTGCCGAGGCGGTCGTTCTCCGAGAGCAGCTCCACCCCGCCGGCGAAGTCCCCCTCGGCGATGGCGTCGGCGCGCGCCGCCTGGCTCTCCACGTTGACCAGCAGGCGGTCGGTGGAGTCGAGCATGCGGCGGATCTCGTCCTGGGGCAGGTAGGTGATGGTCTCGCGTACCACCTCGCCGCGGCTGAGCCGTTCGAGCTGACGGGTGACGAAGAGCAGCGGGCGCACCAGATTGCCGACGTAGTAGCGCGAGGCGACCAGCACCAGCACCAGCACCGCCGCCACCAGGATGGCGAAGACGTATTCGAAGCTGCGCAGGTTGGACAGCGCGGTGGCCTCGTCGACCATCCCCACCAGGGTCCAGTACTGGCTGTGGTCGGCGGGGTTGGGGTAGATGCGGCGGTGGCTGACGATCAGCCCCGACTCGAACAGGGTCTCGGTGGAGTCGTGCTCGATGCGCGGGGCGAGGGCGGGGAACTCGGTGTTGAAGTTGACCGCATGGCCGAGCAGGTGGCCGAAGGTGTGGTCGGGGTTGGGGTGGAAGAGGTATTCGCCGTTCCGGTCGATGAGATAGAAACCGCGCACCTCGCTCCCCTCCATGGCGTCGCGGATGAACTTGAGGAAGGCGTCGGCGAAGACGTTGATCACCACCACGCCGTAGTGCACGTCGTTGGCGCCGATCACCGGCTGGGCGTAGCGCAGTACCGGGGTGTAGGGCTTCTCGATGCGCCCGTGCTCGTTGTTCAGGCCGAGCGGCGAGACGTAGATCTCGCCCCGCTGGAGGGCGAAGGCGCGGCTGAAATAGCCCTTGTTGCGCTGTTCCAGCAGGTCGGTGCCGGCTTCGAAGCGCACCTCGCCGGTGTTGCGGTCGGCCCGCGCCTTGATCCGCTCCACCCCCTCGGCATCGAGATAGCGCGCCTTGTAGTAGTAGTCGCGGGAGGCGAGGAAGTCGCGGAAGGTGTCGCGGGTCACCGTCTGCCAGTAGTCGCGCTTGCGCTGGTGGCCCAGGTCCTGCCAGTAAAGGTAGCGCTCCATCGCATAGTATTCGCTGAGAAAGTGCAGGTCGTCGGGCACCTGGGAGAGGAACTGCTCGATCTTGCGCCCCACCTCCTTCACCTGGTCGCCGGCCAGCGCCGCGCCCCGTTCGCGGTAGGCCTGGCTGGCGTTGCTGTAGCCGTACCAGCCGATCACCGACAGGGAGATCAGGGTGACCAGATAGAAGAGGATCGAGAATTTGGTGCGGATGCCGAGCCGGGTGAGTCTGAGCGTTTCACGGAGTGGGCGCGTCGATGCCATGGGGGAAGGGGCCTCTTCGGTGGTCATCTCAAAGGGAGCGGATCAGGCGCAGTTTGCGGGTGATCCAGATCAGCAGTTGATCGACGTCGGCGGGGGTCTTGCCCTCGTAGTACTCCGCCGGTGGGGTGATCTCGCGCCTCAGCTCCAGGTGGGCCTTCAGCGGCTGGAGCTCGGCCAGCACCATGCCGACCAGGTTGAAGACGTCGGTCGAGCGCGCCTCGTCGCGGTTGCGGAAGGCCGAGAAGTCGGTGCGCGGGATGCCGGCGTCGCGCTGCAGCCGCTGCACCTCGGCGAGCAGCTCGAAGGTGGCCGCCAGCGACTGGGCCGGGGTCACGTCGACGCGCTTCTCCGGCGGGAAGGTGGTGTCCTCCAGGCCGAGGCGGTAGAGCAGGGCGTTGACGTCCTCGAAGATGCGCATCACCTCGGCGAAGACGTAGGAGGCGCCGATCTCATCACGGTTGAGGGCCTGCAGGTCGAGGGCGACCTGACTGTAGAGGTTGTAGACGTCGATCGGGCGTTTGTTGACGGCGGGCGGCGGGGGAGGCGCCGCCCGCGTCACGCCGAGACGCGCCTTGAGGATCGCCAGGTCGGTGAGGATGTACTGGGTCTGCTCGAAGAGCAGCGCCGGGTCGAGGCTGCGCAGCGGCTCCACCGAGCGCACCGTGCCCACCGGCAGGTCGTGCCGGCGGCGGAACACCTGCAGCTCGATGAGGATCGCGTAGCCCTTCTGCCAGACGTGGCGCGGGAGCAGGTCGGCGCGCACCGGCTCGGCCACCTCCATGGTCGGCACGTCCTCGAACTCGGTCAGCTGCTGCACCTCCAGCTCCACCCGCCGGGCCTGGGCGTAGACGTCGTCGAGGGTGATCGCCACCGGGGCGGTGGGGTTGGCGGTGTCGGTGGGGCTGCTCGTGCTCGTGCTCGTGCTGGTGGTGGTGGCGTCCGGGGTAGCGGTACCGGTGGGCGCGTCGTATAGGAGATCGAGCGGCTCGGCGGCGTGGAGCGCGAGCGGGCCGAACGCCGCCAGGCAGAAGGGAATCAGCAACAGGGTGCGGCGGATCATGGAGCCTCCATTCGGAGTGGGGGGACCGAAGGAGCGTCGCGGGGGGAGGGCGGTCCTTCGTTGTTGTTCTGTATTTCCCCCTAGGATAACGGGAAATGGGACGGTGTGTTCACCGTAGGTCGGCGCCACCGCGCCGACGTGAGCGAAAGCAGCGGGGTTACGGCTGGGATGTGCTTGCCAGTCGGGTAGCTTGGTCGGACAGATTGGCGGAAATGCGGAAAGAATGGTGCCCCCGTTCGCGTCTACGGCCGTCCCGCTTCAAAGGGGCGGGCTGCCGTACTGCGCGATGGTATCGAGCAGCACCTGCTTCTTGATCGGCTTGCTCAGGTGGCCGCTGCACCCCGCCTTCAGGGAGCGCTCGCGGTCCTCGGTGAGGGCGTAGGCGGTGAGCGCCAGGATCGGGGTCTCGGGGAGGCGCTGGCGGTGCTCCCAGTCGCGGATCCGGCGGGTGGCGTCGTAGCCGTCCAGGCGCGGCATCTGGATGTCCATCAGGATCAGGTCGAAGCGTTTGCCGTCGGTGGCCAGCTCCACCGCCTGCTGGCCGTCCTCGGCCATCTCCAGCCGGTGCGGGGTGCGCTTCAGGTAGGAGCGGATCAGCAGCCGGTTGTCGTTGGAGTCGTCCACCAGCAGGATCTCCAGCGGCCTTTCCGCCGCGCTCGCCGACGGCGGCGGGAGCCGCGTTTCGGGCCGGTTCATGTGCAGTGCCGAGGCGATGCCGCGGAACAGCTCGCGGCGCTTCACCGGCTTGAGTAGGTAGCGCAGCCCCAGTTCGTCGGCGCGGGAGAAGTCGCCGGCCACGTGGTGGTGGCTGAGCATCACCGCCGGGATTTCACGCAGCTGCGGGTGGGCGCGCAGTTTTTCGATCAGTTCGAACCCCTCGTCGCTGCGCCGCGGGCAGTCGAGCAGCACCAGCGGCAGCCGGCGTCCGGCGCCGGCCTGCGCCTGGAGGTGCTGGTAGAGGTGGCGGATGTCCTGGAAGTGGTCCACCGCGGCGCCGGCGGCGTTGAGCATCTCCTCCTGGATCATCCGCGACAGCGGGCTGCCGCTGACCAGCAGCACCGGCAGTCCCGACAACTCCACCGGCATCCTGGCGGGGGCGTCGTCGACCGGATTGAAGGGGGTGGTGAAGCGGAAGGTGCTGCCCGCTCCGGGACGGCTCTCCAGCTCGAAGCGTCCGCCCATCAGCTCCACCAGACGGCGGCAGATGGCCAGCCCCAGGCCGGTGCCGCCATACACGCGGGTGATTCCCATGCCGCCCTGGGAGAAGGTCTCGAAGATCCGCTCGCGGCACTCCTCGGGGATGCCGATGCCGGTATCGGTGACGCTGAAGCGGAGCATCCGCGGGTCGTCCGGGGCGCGCTCCACCTCCAGCAGGACATGGCCCTTGTGGGTGAACTTGACCGCGTTGCCGAGCAGGTTGAAGAGCACCTGGCGCAGCCGTGCCGGGTCGCCGCCGAGGTGAGGCGGGACGTCGGGGGCGATCCGCGAGAGCAGCTCCAGCCCCTTGTCGCGGGCGCGCACCGCCACCACGTCGAGCACCCCGTCGGTCAGCTCGTTCAGCTCGAAGGGGGTGTAGTCCAGCTCCAGCTGCCCCGCCTCCACCTTGGAGAGGTCGAGGATGTCGTTGATCAGGGCGAGCAGCGAGTCGCCGGCGCTGCGGAAGATGTCGGTGTATTTGCGCTGTTCCGCGGTGAGTTCGGTCTCCGCGAGCAGTTCGGCCATGCCGATGATGGCGTTCATCGGGGTACGGATCTCGTGGCTCATGGTGGCGAGGAATTCGCTTTTTGCCCGATTGGCCGCCTCCGCCTCGCGGCGCGCCTCCTCCAGGCGGGCCTCCGCCCGGGAGCGCTGCTCGAATTCGCCGGCGATGCGCAATAGCAGCCAGAGGACCGCGCCGAGCAGGGCGGCGGTGGCCGTGATCAACAGCAGGGAGGCGCGGCTGAGCAGGGCGTCGAGCCGCGCCTTGCGCCCGGTGATGTCGTAGTAGAGTTCGAAGGCGCCGCGGAAGCGGCCGTCGCGCATCAGCGGGATGTAGGTCTCCACCACGTCACGGTCCATCGTCTCTCCCTCCAGGCTCATCCGCTCCTTGGTCACCACCTTGGTGTAGGTGTGGCCCAGAGCCACCTGGTTGCGGAAGTAGGTCCGCTCGTTGCGGGTACCGATCTCCGTCGGGTCGGAGGAGTGGAGCACGCGGCCGTCGGCGGTGAAGAACTTCACCTTGTAGGCGCCGAAGTCCCGCCGGTGCTCCTCGATTACCGCCCCGCGCTCCGCGGGGAACGGGGTGTCCGGCGGCTGGGCGATGTAGTCGGCCAGGTACTGGTTGGCGATGTGGTTGGCAGTCTTCTCCGCGCTGGAGGTCACCTCGGCGAGCAATTCGTCGAAGAAGGCGGGATAGACGAAGAGAAAGAGGTGGGCCGGGACCGCCACCGCGGCGACCACGGCGGCGATCGCCAGGGTGCGCAGCGGCGGGTGGTGGAGCAGATGGGCGAGCATGTGGGGGTGATGTGTCCGGGGGGGCTGTGGGATAAACAATCGATTATACGGAGTTGCGCGTAGGGCGGTGGCGCTTCGCTTGTGGATGGTTTTACGCAGAGAGGGCGAATAGTTTGGAGCGCGGGTTGGACGACGGAGAAGTTATCCACACCTTGGGCGTGTTGGGGGCGACAGTGGGCGTGTCGAGTCGCCATGAATTATGATTGTCGGGTGGAGGAAAATCCGATCCGGAGGAGGCCCGATGACACCCGCCCCACGACTTCGACCTCGATTCGATGCCGAGGCCTATCTGGAGTGGGAGCGCGGCAACGAGATCCGTCACGAGTACTTCGATGGCGAGGTCTTCGCCATGGTGGGGGCGAGGGATGCCCACGTCACGGTGGTGGGCAACCTGTTCGTGCTCCTGCGCAATCACACCCGCGGCGGCCCCTGCCGGGTCTACATGGCGGACATGAAACTACGGGTGGAGGCGGCCGACGCTTTCTTCTATCCCGATGTGATGGTCACCTGCCACCCGGATGATCGGAGCGCCGAGCGGGACTACTTCAAGCAGGCCCCGGTGCTGGTCGCCGAGGTGCTCTCCGACTCCACCGCCGGCTACGACCGCGGCCGCAAGTTCGCCGCCTACCGCAAGCTTCCGGAGCTATGCGAGTACCTGATCGTCGATCCCGACGAACTTTCCGTTGAACTCTACCGCCGCGACGCGGAGGGGCGCTGGGTGCTCTATCCGTCGGTGGCCGGTGAGACGGTCGAGCTGGCGAGTCTCGACCTGCGTTTCCCCATAGAGAACCTTTACGAGGACGTCGAGTTCCGCGACGTCACATAGGTGGATGCGACCCGCCCTGTTCAAACGGGAGTGGTGGTCTGTAGGAGCGGCCCTTAGGGCTCGCGAAAGAATAACTTCCTGTTTTGGGGCGTCGGGATGCCCGTCCGGCAAGGCGCGCAAAGGGGCGCATACTCGTTGTATGCAACCCTTTGCGCAACGCCGCCGGGCGGAGTAGATCGGCGTCCCAAAACAGGAAGTTATTCTTTCGCGGGCCCTAAGAACGAGGGCACCGTCGTTACCGCGTTCCCACCGGACTTCCCGAATGGGACGTTCCGTTCGGCGTGGTCGTCATCTCTTTCTGCCCGCTGCCTTCGTTCACGTCGGCACGGTAGCGGTGACCTACGTTCTTTCATGTGGGGTACAGGGATCGCTACGGAGCAGGGTTGACGGTTGGGATTACCGCCACGCCTTCTCACCTCTCACCTGTCACCGCTCCTCACTGCTCGATCCGCAGCTCCATCACCATCGAGATCAGCTCGCCCACGGAGCCGGCGCGCATCTTCTCCATGATCTTGGCGCGGTGGGCCTCGATGGTGCGGGTGCTCACGCCCAGATCCGCGGCGATCGCCTTGGTCCGCTTGCCCTGGATCACCTCGTCCATCACCTGTCGCTCGCGCGGGGTGAGCAGCTCCAGACGCGCCTCGAGCATGGCGCGATCCATCTTCTTGCTCTGCTGCTCGCCGATGGTCTTGAGCACCCCCTGCACCCGGTCGAGCAGCATCTGCTCGTCCACCGGCTTCTCGAAGAAGTCCACCGCGCCGTCGCGCATGGCGCGCACCGCGATCGGTACGCTGGCGTGCCCGGTGAGGAAGACGATGTGCAGGTCGCTGGTCAGCTTGCTCAGCTTCTCCTGCAGCTCCAGGCCGCTCATGCCGGGCATGCGGATGTCGAGGATCAGGCAGCCGGGGTTGCGGGTGTCGTAGGCGTCGAGGAAGGACTGGGCGCTGTCGTAGGTCTCGACCCGGGTGCCCACCGACTCCAGCAGCCAGCGCAGGGATTCGCGTAATTCGGCATTGTCGTCGACGACGTAGACGGTGGGTTCGAACTGCATCTCTTCCTTCCCCTTCTTTATATGGAGCGGTCCCCGGGAGGCGGGTCGCCAGTTGTAATCTTTTGCCGCATTTTAACGTGGGTGTCATACGGGGCAACCCGTTGCTGCGGGCTGCGGGAACGTGGGTACGGTGCGCAGAGGGACGAGGCGCACCGCGTTCCGGCCGGTGCGCCTCCGATCGTCGGCACACCCTACCCGATATCCATCCTTCCGGTGGTCGCCCCGCCGGCGGCCAATCAGCCGCGCCCCCTGGCGCACGGCAGGGTGAAATGGAAGGTGAGGCCGCGCGCGCCGTCGCGACTGGCCCAGATCCGCCCCTGGTGGGCTTCGATGATGGTGGCGCAGATCGCCAGCCCCATCCCCATGCCGCTCGCCTTGGTGGTGTAGAAGGGGTCGAACAGCCGCTCCAGTTCGAGATCGGCGGGCGGGTTGCCGTTGTCGTGGACCAGCACGTGGGCCTGCTCGCCCACCTCGTACAGGGTGCGGATGCGGATGCGCCGCTCCTCCACCGGCAGCTCCCCCATCGCCTCCACCGCGTTGAGGATCAGGTTGACCAGGATCTGCTGGATCTGCACCCGGTCGGCGGGGACCGGCTCCAGCGCCGGGTCGAGGTGGAGTTCGAGGACGGTCTCGCCGCGGCGGGCCTGGAACTCGACCAGCTCGACCGCCTTCTCCACCACCTCGTTGATGTCGATGGCGGTGTGGCTGTAGGGCACCTCCCCCTTGCGCACGAAGGCGCGTACCCGGCGGATGATCTCGCCGGCGAGCTTCGCCTGCTCGGAGATCTTGGTCAGGGCGAAACGCTGGCTGTCGGCGTCGAAGGCGCGGTTGTCGATGCGCCGCAGGGAGCCGCCGGCGAAGTTGACGATGGTGGCCAGCGGCTGGTTCAGCTCGTGGGAGAGGGTGGTGGCGATCTCGCCCATGGTGGAGAGGCGCGCCATGTGCGCGAGCTGGGTGCCGAGGCGGCGCTCCTGGTCCTCGGCGCGCTGGCGTTCCAGGGTGGAGGCGAGCGCGTTGGCGATGGCGTTGAGGAACTCGATCTCGTGGTCGGGACGGGCCAGCCCCGCCTCCACGTAGAGGTTGACCACCCCGAGCACCTTGCCGCCGACCTGGATCGGCAGGCAGATGTGGCCGTGGTTCTCCATGCCGTCGAAGGCGATCTCGTGCTCGTGGTCGATGCCGTCGCTGTAGACCACCTCGCGGCGGGCGGCGGCGCGGCCGCACAGGCACTTGCCGAAGGGCAGCCGGGCGCAGCTCTCGAGCAGCGGTTCGGCGAGGCCACGCTCGACGTGCATCACCAGGGTGTCCGGTTCGTTCTCGTCGCGCAGGAAGATCGAGCCGGCCTTGTGGACGTTGAACCACGGCACCGAGAAGATCACCTCGAGGGCGTGTTCGAGCTTCTCGTCGATGGTGGTCTGCTCAAGGGACGCACGCAGGATCTGGGAGATCGCCTGCTGGATGTGGAAGTCGTGCTCGATCTTCTCCTTCGCCTCGTTGAGCTCGCGGGTGCGCTCGTCGACCCGCAGCTCCAGCTTGTGGTGGGAGTCGCGCAGCTTCTCCAGCATCAGGTCGAAGGCGCCGGCGAGGCTCGCCACCTCGTCCTCGCCCTCGGCGCGCACCTGGATCTCGCCGCTCTCCTCCAGGCCGCCGCGGCTCACCCGGGTGGCGATCCGGCTGAGCGCGCAGATCGGCCGGGCCAGCCGCCGGGAGACCACCCGCGACCACCACAGGGCGATCAGCAGGGTGACCACCAGCACCGCGGCGAAGGCCCAGCTGAGCCAGCCCAGGGGGGCGAGCAGGCGGGCGCGGTCATCGCCCACCTCGATGGTCAGGCCGAGCCCCTCCAGCGGCGGATCGAGCCGGAGCGGCTGGGCGACGGCGAGCACCGCGGCGTCGTCGAGCCCCACCTCGTCCCAGCTGATCAGCGGCCGGTGCCGTTCGCGCAGGATGATCCGCTTGCGCTCGGAGAAGGCCGCCTCGTTGTAGAAGAGCTCGCTCAGCGAGGTCTCGCCCACCACCATCCCCACCGGCTTCGCCTCCCCCTCGCGGCGCACCGGGATCGCCACCACCAGCAGGGCGTTGGGGGGCCGGTGGGCGACCCCGGCATAGGGCTTGCCGTCCTTGAGCACCCGCTCGCCCCAGGCGGTGTCGGAATAGGTGGCCGGGTCGCCGGGGCCGTTGCCGGCGAGCACCTCGCCGCCGGCGCCGATCAGGTGCAGGGCGTAGTAGGTGTGGGGGGTGAGGCGGTGGTCGCGCAGGAAGGGCAGCAGGTAGGTCTCGCGCCAGCGCGGGTCATCGACCGCGTTGACCATCAGCGCGTTGTCGGCCAGTCCGTCGATGTCCTGCACCATGCCGTTGAGCACCGCCTCGATGCGGTGGGCGGCGAGCCGCGCCTGGCCGGCCAGGGCGTCCTCGATGTTGGTCTCCACCAGGGTGCGGGTGACGCCGAAGGAGAGGCCGAGGATCAGCAGGGTGACGCTGGCCGAGAGGGTCAGGGCGGCGAAGGTGATGCGGTTGGTGAGGCTGCCGCGCAGCCACTGGCGGAAGTGGGCGATGGGGATGGGCGGGGTGCAGGGGGGGCTCATCGCGGTGACGGAAGGGACTCTGGCGGGCTGGGCTGGGGATGGGCCGGGGCAGGGTTCGGGTAGTTCCGAATACTAGG
Organism: Endothiovibrio diazotrophicus; assembly: GCF_054657215.1. Taxonomy (NCBI): domain Bacteria; kingdom Pseudomonadati; phylum Pseudomonadota; class Gammaproteobacteria; order Chromatiales; family Thioalkalispiraceae; genus Endothiovibrio; species Endothiovibrio diazotrophicus. The sequence continues at coordinate 25,004 of NZ_BAAHXB010000029.1, read as the reverse complement.
TCGGATGGGAATATCCCACAATAGCGCGCTTGCCAGCGGCCCGCCGAGGCTGTCCAGCGTTCGGCCCGATACCAGGGGAATGAACCGCAGATTTCGCAGATTGACGCAGATTTATGTTTTCTGAATCTGCGTCAATCTGCGAAATCTGCGGTTAAATGAACGCCTTTGGGGCGGTCAGCCCTGATGAATTCAGCCGTGCTGAATCGTTACGTTCTGTTTTTGGAGGATTCGATGGAAATTACCCAGCAGGTCCTGTTGTGGGGCTTCGGGATCGCCTTCGTCATGGGGGCGGTCGTCAACAAGACCAATTTCTGCACCATGGGCGCGGTCTCCGACCTGGTCAACATGGGCGATAGCGGCCGCTTCCGCGCCTGGCTGTTCGCCCTGACCGTGGCGATGATCGGGGTGGTGGCGCTGGAGGCCACCTCGGCGTTCAGCGTCGCCTCCACCCTGCCGCCCTACCGCGCCGGCAACTTCACCTGGATCCGCTATCTGGTCGGTGGGGTGATGTTCGGCGTTGGCATGACGCTCGGTTCCGGCTGCGGCAACAAGACCCTGATCCGCATCGGCGGCGGCAACGCCAAGTCGCTGGTGGTGCTGGCGGTGATCGCGGTGTGCGCCTACTACATGATGAACCCGTTCAACAGCGAGACCGACGCCACCCTCTACAGCACCCTGTTCCACGGCTGGGTCACCGCCGCGCCGATCAACTTCAGCGTCGGCCAGGACCTGGGCGGCATCGTCGCCGGCCTCAGCGGCGCGGAGAACGTCGGCCTGGTGCGCACCGTGGTCGGTGGCATCGTCGCCGCGCTGCTGCTCGCCTTCATCTTCAAGTCGCGCGATTTCCGCGGCAACTGGGAGCACGTCCTCGGCGGCACGGTGGTGGGGCTCAGCGTGCTCGCCGCCTGGTACGTCACCGGCGGGCCGCTGGGCGTGGCGTGGAGCGAGGCGGCGGACTTCATGGACCAGCCGCCGCTCGGCGTGGCGACCCAGTCGTTCACCTTCATCAACCCGATCGGCGAGAGCCTGCGCCTGGCGTTCAGCCCGAAGATGCAGTACGTCACCTTCGGCGTCGCCGCGGTCGCCGGGGTGATCGCCGGCTCCTTCTTCTGGTCGCTGGTCAGCCGCAGCCTGCGCTTCGAGTGGTTCAACTCGCTGGGCGACTTCCTCAACCACTTCGTCGGCGCGGTGCTGATGGGGATTGGCGGCGTGCTCGCCATGGGCTGCACCATCGGCCAGGGGATCACCGGCGCCTCGACCCTGGCGCTGGGCTCGCTGCTCACCTTCGTCTCCATCGTCTTCGGCAGCGCCATCACCATGAAGGTGCAGTTCTACAAGATGGCCTACGAGGAGGAGGCGAGCTTCGTCAGCGCGCTGATCACCGGATTGGTGGACTTCAGGCTGTTGCCGGCCGGCATGCGCAGGCACGAACCCTTCTGATTTTTCCGCCCCCGTGCCTTTGGACCTGCCCCGTTGGGGCGGTCCAAAGGCACGGGGGCGGAAAAATCAGTGTGTGGGAAGCGATGTTGGGGCGCCTTGCGGCGCTCCGTATGCATCCTATAGGGCGCCCCGCGGGCGCCGTGGTGAACGGAGCCGCCGTTGTTGATGAAGTTGCCGTGGGTGCCAACCGGCAAGGCGGTGCGCCTCGTCCCTCGGCACACCCTACCTCAGCCCTGGTGACGTAGGTCGCGGCTACCGCCGCGACGAAACGGGGGCAGCGGAGTGCGGGTTGCGGGGGCCTTGCCGAGCGCAGGTTGCCGTTCGGAGCGCACTTCCCCGGGGGCGGGCGGCGGTGCCTTCGTTCACGTCGCCGCGGTAGCGGCGACCTACTTCCAATGGCATTCGGCCGTTTCGCCGCGGGTTACCCTTCCTCCAACCACGCCCGCCTGTCTCACCCCGCCCCCTCGATGTCACGATTTCGATAGCCCTTCCGTCACGTCGGCGCTACCCTTGTGTGAAGAATCGTTCCTTCACGTTTGGCCGGCATGCCCCGCTATCTCGTCCCTCCGTTTCTCGCCGTCGCCCTCTGGTCGTTCGCCCTCACCGCCCTCGGCCAGGGGGTTGGCGGTCTCACCCTCGATGAGCGCCGCTGGCTCACCGACCATCCGGTGGTGCGGGTCGCCCCCGATCCCGACTTCCCACCGGTGGAGTTCTTCGACGCCGACGGCCGTTATCGGGGCATCGCCGCCGACTTCATCGAGCTGGTGGAGCTGAAGAGCGGGCTCCAGTTCGAGATCGTCCGGCTGGCGAGCTGGGACGAGGTGCTGAGCCAGGCCAAGGCGCGCCAGGTGGACATGTTCGGCGCCGCCGCACCCACCCCCCAACGGGCCGAGTACATGGCCTTCACCGCCCCCTACATCGAGGTGCCGGCGGTGATCCTGGTGCGCAACGACGTCCAGGCGTCGCTCACCCTGGAGCAGATGAAGGGGATGCGGGTGGCGGTGATCTCCGGCTACGCCGCCCACGACTACCTGAGCCAACACAACCCCGGCATCCGCCTCGACGTGGTGCCCGACATGCGCAGCGGTCTGCGCAAGGTCTCCCTGGGGATGGTCGATGCGATGGTCGCCAACCTCGCCACCGCCTCCCACTACATCGGCGAGGAGGGGATCACCAACCTGCGGGTGGCCGGCGAGAGCGGCTACGTCTACCGCCTCGCCTTCGCCGCCCGCAAGGACTGGCCGCAGCTCACTGCGATCCTGGAGAAGGGGCTGGCGAGGATCACCCCCGCCGAGCGCCAGGCGATCATCGCCCGCTGGATCCGCCTGGGCAGCGAGGAGAGGATCGACCCGCGGCTGTGGCGCTGGGTCGGCTGGGGCGGCGTGGCGCTGATCGGCATCATCGTGCTGGTGCTGGGCTGGAACCGCGCCCTCCAGCGGCAGGTGCGCGCGCGCATCGCCGAACTGCGCCGCGAGCTGGCCGAGCGGCGGCGGGCGGAGGAGGAGGTGCGCCACTACCGCGACAACCTGGAGGCGTTGGTGGAGCGGCGCACCGCCGAGCTGACCCGCACCCAGGAGGCGCTGCTCACCGCCAAGGAGGAGGCGGATCGCGCCAACCGCGCCAAGAGCCTGTTCCTCGCCGCCATGAGCCACGAGATCCGCACCCCCATGAACTCCATCCTGGGCATGGGCGAGCTGCTCCGCGAGACCCCCCTGGACCGCACCCAGAGCCGCTACCTCGACACCCTGGAGCGGGCCGGCGACACGCTGCTCGGGATCATCAGCGACATCCTCGACCTGTCGCGCATCGAGGCGGGGCAACTGGAGATGGAGCAGAGCCCCTTCGACCTCCACGAGCAGGTGGAGTGGGTGGTCGAGATGCTCGGCGTGCATGCCCACAACAAGGAGCTGACGGTGCGCGGCGAGCTGGCCCCCGATCTCCCCCGCTGGGTGAAGGGGGACGCCTCGCGGCTACGTCAGATCCTGATCAACCTGGTGGGCAACGCGGTCAAGTTCACCGAGGAGGGGGAGGTGGCGCTGGAGGTGGCGCCGGTGGAGTGGAAGGAGGCCCACGGCCTGTGGTGGGTGCGGGCGACGGTGAGCGACACCGGTCCCGGCATCCCGGAGGAGAAGCTGGAGCGGATCTTCGACGCCTTCAGCCAGGCCGACCCTTCGATCACCCGCCGCCACGGCGGCACCGGCCTGGGGCTGGCGATCGCCCGGCGGCTCACCGAACTGATGGGGGGCAGCCTCTCGGTGGAGAGCCGGCCGGGGGAGGGGAGCATCTTCACCGTGCAACTGCCGCTGGAGGCGGCGGCCTCGCCGGTGGCGGAGACGGTGCCGCGGGCCGCCGCCGCGGAGACGGGCGGTGGCGGGCGCATCCTGCTCGCCGAGGACAGCGAGGACAACCGGCTGCTGGTGGAGGCGTTCCTCCACGCCACTCCCTACTCCGTCGATTGGGCGGCCGACGGTCGCCAGGCGGTGGAGCGGTTCGTTCGCGGCGGCTACGACCTGGTGCTGATGGATATCCAGATGCCGCTGCTCGACGGCTACGGGGCGACCCGCGAGATCCGCCGTTGGGAGCGCGAGCAGGGGTTGCCGCACACCCCGATCCTGGCGCTGACCGCCCACGCCTTCGCCCAGGACCACGACGAGAGCCGCGAGGCGGGCTGCGACGACCACCTGACCAAGCCGATCAAGAAGCGGGTCCTCCTCGAGGCCCTCGCCCGTCACCTTCACTGATTTTCCCACCCGCTGAAGCCGGCCGGCCCCTGCGGGGCGGCCGGCTTCAGCGGGTGGGTAAAATCAGCATGGGGGGGTGGGGGCGAGAGGAGTTGTGATCCATTGCCCGGAAGCGTCGAGCAGGAGGTGTTATTCTCGGATTGTGATCGGGGCGTTTCGAAGCGAGACTTACCCGTCAGGCGAACCATCCACTCAGGAGCACCGCAACATGAAACTCTCCTCCCTCAAGAAATCTCCCGCCATGCTCTTCCTTGCCGGCTTCGCCGCCGCCACCGCGCTCTTCACCTTCGGCCGCTGGACCCCCGAGGCGGTCGCCGACCAGTACTCCTGCATCCGCACCGACCTCGACGCCCAGGGGATGACCGGCAACATTCCCGATCCCGAGTTCACCATCACCTACGACGTCCCCAGCTGTTACGGCAACAGCCACTACGCGGTGCAGCGGGTCTACATGTACGGCGATCAGGTGGCGGTGCACTACGCCACGACCGAATAGCGGGCCGGGTGTGCCGATGGCAGGAGGCGTCTGGCCCGAGAGCGGTGCGCGTCGTACCTGCCTTCCCGCGGCCCGTAGGATGGGCAAAGCGGAGCGTGCCGATCGGAACGGTGCTGCCATCGTGAAAATCACCGCTTTCGTTTGATGGGCACGCTCCGCTTTTGCCCATCCTACGGCGAATCGTTGTTCCTCGGCGGGTCGGCGGCCGCGCCCGGGTTGTGTACCATAGGCCGCAACGATTCGAGCCGGACCACTCCTGCATGCGGGCCCTTCCTCTCCCTCTCTTCCTGAAGCGCTTCGCGTCACTGCTGCTGTGGCTGGCCCCGGCACTCGCGGCGGCCGCCGAGCCGCCGCCGCTGGCGCTGTCGCTGACCGAGGCGGTGGTGCTGGCGATCCGCCAGAACCGCGACGTGGCCAACGCCTATCGCGACCGGGTGGTGGAGAAGTTCGCCCTGGCGGTGGCCGAGGACACCTTCACCCCCACCGGCCGGCTCACCGGCAGCGCCTCCCGCACCGCTGGCGACGGCACGCGTAGCGACCGCCTGACCGTCACCCCCACCCTCAACTGGAAGGTGCCCACCGGTGCCGAGCTGACCCTCTCCTGGGCCGAGAGCCTGAACCGCGACGACGCCGGCAACGACTCCTCCGCCGTCCGCACCGTTACGGTGACCCAGCCGCTGTTGCAGGGGGCCGGGACGACGGTGGCCACCGCGCCAGTCGTGCAGGCGCGCAACGAGGAGCGGATCAACGTCGAGTCACTGCGCTCGACCCTGGCCGGCACCGTCGATTCGGTGGTCCAGGCCTACCGCTCGCTGCTCCAGGCGCAGGCGGAGCTGGAGATCGGCCGCCGCTCTCTGGAGCGCTCGCGCAAGCTGGTGGAGATCAACCGCATCCTGATCGACAACGGGCGCATGGCGCGCCAGGAACTGGTCCAGGCGGAGGCCGACGTGGCCGCCCGCGAGGTGAGCCTCGCCTCCGCCGAGAACGCCGTGGACCGCGCCCGCCTCACCCTGCTCGGGCTACTGGCGCTCGACCGGTACACCGCGGTGGACCCGGTCGAGCCGCTCGACGTGCCGGAGGTGAGCCTCGACTACGACCGGCTGAGCGAGCGCGCCCTGGAGCGGCGGCCCGACTACCGCCAGGCGCTGCTCAACCTGGAGAACCGGCGCCTCGACCGGCTGCTCGCCGACGACGGCCGCCGGCCGCAGCTCGACCTCACCGGCCGCTACGCCGACACCCGCGGCGCGGGCAGCGGCGACGATTGGACGGTGGGGCTCAACCTGGAGGTGCCGTTCTTCGACAGGTCGCAGGACCTCTCGCCGCTGCGCGCGCGGATCGCGGTGGAGAAGGCGGAGACCTCGCTGGTCGACCTGCGCGAGCGGATCGGGCGGGAGGTGCTCAACGGGGTGCGCGACGTCAACATCCGTCGCCGCCAGGTCGACCTCGCCCGCCGCTCGCTGGCGCTCTCCGAGAAGAAGCTGGAGATCGAGCGGGCCAAGCTGCAGGCCGGACGCTCGTCGAACTTCCAGGTGGTGCAGTTCGAGAACGACCTGGTCAGCGCCCAGAACGGCGAGCTGTCGGCGGTGATCAGCTACCTCAACGCCCTGACCTCCCTCGACGCCACCCTCGGCACCACCCTCGATACCTGGAAGATCGAACTGGAGCCCGCCCAGTGAGCGCGACCGACCGCCAGCCCGCCCCCGAACACGCGGCGCTGCACAGCCACATCATCGGCAATATCGACGAGGGGATCGTCACCGTCGGTCTCGACGGCGCGGTGCTCGACTTCAATCCGGCCGCCGCCCGGCTGCTGGGGATGGCCCGCGAGGCGGCCCTCGGCCAGCCCTTCGGCACCCTGTTCCTGCTCGACGAACGCAACGACGCCTTCGCCCAGGCGGTGATCGACGCGGTCTACGAGGCCGACACCACCCACAACCGGGTGGTGCGCTACCACCGCGAGGACGGCAGCTCGCTGCCGCTGGCGCTCTCCACCTCGTTCCTCAAGGACGAGTCGCAGGCCACCCGAGGGGTGATCGCGGTGTTTCGCGACGTCAGCGAGCTCGAAAGGCTGCGCGACGCGGAGCGCAGCCTGGCCGACGAGCTGCGCGAGAACAACCACAAGCTGGCCGAGGCGGTGCTGGAGGTGGAGCAGGCCAACGCCGCGCTGCAGGCGGCGGGGCAGCGCGAGCGGGTGGTGCGGGGGCTGGCGGCCGCTTTCGTGGTGCTGCTGGCGGCGGGCTTCGGCGGTTATCAGTGGTTGGACGGGGGCTGGCCGGGCGGCGACATCGAGTTGCCGCGCCTCGGCGGCAGCCGCGCGCCGGTGACGCAGATGAAGGCCTTCCCCTCCACCGTGGTCACCGTCGAACCGCGGCCGTTCCGCTCGAGCATCAAGCTCACCGGCTTCATCGCCCCGCTGCAGGTGGTCAACGTGGTCAGCCCGCTGGACGGCCACGTCGCCGAACGCCACTTCCGCTACGGCGAGCAGGTGCGGCGCGGCCAGCCGCTGTTCTCCGTCGGCGTCGAGGAGACGCGGGTGAAACACCGCGAGGCGCGGGCCGCCTACATCAACGCCCTGGAGGAGCTGCGCAAGCTGGAGAACTGGGAACATGGCGCCGAGGTGGTGCGCGCCCGCCGGGCGTTGACCCGCGCCAAGCTCAACGTCGCCTCGCTCAGGCAGAAGGCGGAGGAGACCAAGCGGCTGCTCGATCTGGGGATCGTCGCCGCCGCCGAGTACCAGTCCCAGCGCGAGCAACTGGCCACCGCCCGGATGGAGTACCGGGCGGCGGACGACGACCTGGAACACACCCTCGCCCAGGGCGGCGAGGAGCAGCAGACGGTGGCGCGGCTCAAGCTGGAGAACGCCGAGTACCAGATGAACGAGTTGCAGCGCAAGCTCGACGGCGCCGCGGTGCGCGCGCCGGTGACCGGGGTGGTGCTCCAGCCGAGCGGGCGGGATGCGGAGGAGAAACGGATCGAGGTGGGCAGCGCGGTGCAGGAGGGGGCGGTGGCCCTCTCCATCGGCGATCTGGAGGGGGTCTCGGTGAAGGTGGCGGTGGACGAGATCGAGATCGGCCGGATGCGCGTCGGCCAGACCGTGCTGGTGCGCGGCGACGCCTTCCCCGGCATCGAACTGCGCGGCACGGTGGCGCGGGTCTCCTCCCAGGCGAGCGAGCAGGGCTTCGGCGGCGGGGTGCCCACCTTCGAGATCGACGTGCAGGTGGAGCGGCTCGACGACGCGCAGCGCGAGCGCATCCGGGTCGGCATGTCGGCGGAGCTGGAGGTGCTGGTCTACGACCGGTCGCGGGCCCTGCTGGTGCCGATCGGCGCGGTGGGCGGGACGGGCGACGGCCACTTCGTGTCGATCCTCGACGAGGGCGCGCAGGGGCCGCGCAGGCAGCCGGTGGAGACCGGCTTGACCACCCCCGCGGGGGAGGTGGAGATCCTCTCGGGGCTCACCGCCGGGGCGCGGGTGGTGGTGCAGGGGGGGCCGGCGGGGGTGGCGGAGGCGATCTCCGCACCGCCCACGGCGCCGGTGAAGTTCGCCGCGCCGGCGAAGAGGCCTTCGTCGATGCCGGCACCGCTGCCCGGTGGCGAACCACCGATGGTGCCGCGCTCGATTCCTGGCATGTGACGGGGGCCGCGGAGCGATGAATCCGAACGAGAGCGTAGGGGTTGCGGGGAGATCGGCGGCGGGTGAAGCGCCGCTGATCGAACTGGACGACATCCGCAAGCGCTTCCGCGTCGGTTCGGTGGAGCTGGAGGTGCTGCGCGGGGTGTCGTTGGCCATCGCCGCCGGCGAGCTGGTCTCGATCATGGGCGCCTCAGGTTCCGGCAAGTCGACCCTGATGAACATCCTCGGCCTGCTCGATCGCCCCAGCGGCGGGTGCTACCGCTTCGCCGGGCGGGACGTCTCGACCCTGAGCGAGCCGGAGGCGGCGGCGATCCGCAACCGCCGGATCGGCTTCGTCTTTCAGCAGTTCAACCTGCTCCCAAGGCTCGATGCCCGCGACAATATCGGCATGCCGCTGCTCTACCGCGGTCTCTCCCGGCGCCAGGCGGCTGCTCGGGCCGAGCCGCTGCTGGAGGCGGTGGGGATGGCCGAGCGCGGCCACCACCGCCCCGACGAGCTCTCCGGCGGCCAGCAGCAGCGGGTGGCGATCGCCCGCGCGCTGGTCGGCGAGCCGGCGCTGATCCTCGCCGACGAGCCCACCGGCGCCCTCGACCGCCAGGTCGGCGAGGAGATCATGGAGCTCTTCGTGCGCCTCAACCGCGAGCAGGGGGTGTGCGTGGTGGTGATCACCCACGATCCGGAGGTGGCGGCGCGCTGCACCCGCCGGGTGGTGATGCGCGACGGGGTGCTGGTGGAGGAGGGGGAGGCGGGCCGATGGGGCTGATCGTCAACGTCCTGGAGGCGCTGCGCAACCTGCTCGCCAGCAAGCAGCGGGCGCTGCTGGCGCTGATCGGCATCGTCATCGGCAGTGCTTCGGTGATCGCCATGGTGAGCATCGGGCGGATCGTCCAGCACGAGTCGCTGAAGAGCTTTCTCGCCCTCGGCACCGACCGCATCGCGATCAACGTCCTCAGTACCGACTCCGATGCGATCTTCGACCTCGGCGATCTGGCGGCCTTCACCGCCGCCTTTCCGCAACTGGTCGAGATGGCGCCGCAGATCGAGGGGGCGGGCAAGACCAAGATCGGCGAGCGGATGCAGTTCGTCGTCCGCCTGGGCACCACCGAGGCGCTGCAGCCGCTGTTCAAGCTGGAGCTGACGGCGGGGCGTTTCCTCTCGCCGCTCGATCGTTATCGCCGCTTCTGTGTGGTGGGGGCGGGGCTCGCCGCGCAGTATCGCGACGCCGGCCGGCCGCTGGCCCCCGGCGACGATCTGCGCATCGGCAAGACGGTGTGCACGGTGATCGGTCTGCTCGCCCGCACCGGCGGGGGGATCGGCACGGTGGACCTCAACTCGGCAGTGGTGATGCCGCTCTCCACCGCCGGGCGGCTGCTCGGCAAGGGGGGGATCACCACCATCGCCGCGCGGGTGGGCGACGGGGTGGACCAACTGCAACTGGCGGGCGAGATCACGGCGTGGTTCGACCGGCGCTTCCGGCGGATCCAGGCCCGGGTGACGAGCCCCGAGCAGTTGATCGCCAACATGCGCCAGCAGCAGCAACTGTTCACCCTGCTGCTCGGGGCGGTCGGCGCCATCGCGCTGATCGTCGGCGGGGTGGGGGTGATGAACATCATGCTGGTGTCGGTCTCCGAGCGGCGCAAGGAGATCGGTCTGCGCATGGCGGTGGGGGCGACGCGGCGCGACGTGCGCCGCCAGTTCCTGGTGGAGGCGCTGATCCTGGCGCTGATCGGCGGTCTGCTGGGGGTGGCGGTGGGGGTGGCCGCGGCACGCATCGCCGCCCACTGGAACGGCTGGGAGTTCTTCTTCACCCCCGGCGCGGCGCTGGTCGGTTTCGGCGTCTCCGCCTCGGTGGGGATCTTCTTCGGCTTCTACCCCGCGGTACAGGCCTCCCGCCTCGACCCGATCACCGCCCTGCGCTCCGGTTGATTGCGGCGCGTGAAAGGAGATAGGGCGGGCGGTGCCCGCCGACGGCGTCGAATCCCGGTTTGTCGGTGGTGCCGGCGGACAGGCTCCTAGCCGGTGGTGTGGTTCAGCTCGGGAACGATGCGTGCGATGTGGGAGAAGTCGCGGTCGTTGTGCAGCAGGATAAGGCCATTGTCGATGGCGACCTGGGCGATCAAACAGTCGACGGTGCTGCGGATGGTGATGCCGGCCTTGCGGCAGCGGAAATAGATGGCGGCGGCATCGGCCATCGATCGTACGGGATCGGCGACGTCAAAGAAGGGTTGGCTGCCGAAGTAGTCGCGGTAGGTCTCGAAGTGGTGGGTGGACCGCGCGCCCTGGAGGATCTCCATGTAGATGAGTGGGGAGATCCCGACGGTGGCTCCCTGTTCGATCAGCTGTTTCAGGCGTTCGACCTGGGGATTCTCCTCGGCGCGGAGAAAGGCGATCCAGACGGAGGTATCGATCAGCCACTCTTTCAATCGCGCCCTTCCCGCAACGCCTTGTGATCGTACTCCTCGCGGATCCCGTTGCTGCCGTAGAGGTCGAGCAGATTCTTGCGCTTGTGGGTCGCGACGAACTCCTTCAGGGCGCAATCGATCAATTCCCGTTTGGTGGTGGCGGAACTGAACTTGAATGCCTCGTCGACCAGTTCATCGTCGAGGACGATATTGGTGCGCATGGTGAGTATCCGATGAAGGCGTATTGCAATACACATCATAGGGGCGAAGCGCCGCTTGCTCAACCCCTCACATCGACTGATTCCCTACCCTCGCCCGCGGCCCGCTCCACCAGGAGCGGGCCGCGGGCGAGGGTAGGGAATCAGTCGGTGAAGCAGAGCTCGATGAAGATCCCGCCGACGTCGCTGTCGAACGGGATCAGCAGGGTCGTCCCCTTGAGGTCGTGGTGGACGGCGTGGTTCTGGCCGAGGAGCAGGAACGGGGTGGCCATCTCGAACCCGTGGCCCTGTTCCGAGTACTCCCGGTTGGCACCGCCGGCCACCATGTTGGTGATCTCGCCGGCCAGGTTGGCCACCTCCTCGTCGAGGCTCTCGCGCTCCTCGTGGACCATCCGCCGGTAGATGGCGAGGATCGCCGGCTTGCTGAAGGTGACGGCGAGCGAGCCGCGGTACTCGCTGGAGCGTAGCGGGATGATGCCGGTGACGCTCCCCTTGGCGCGGGGGTTCTCCTTGACGGCGGGGGGGCCTGCGGTGACCTCGGTGGCGGCCATGGTGTGGAGAATCCGGACCAGGGCCTCGACGGCGGGTTGGACGAATGCCTGGGCCTTGGGTTGCGTCTTTTTCGCGCTCATGCAGGACTCTCCACAAAACGGAAACCCCACTGTAACACAGGGTTCGTGTCGCCCGGCAGCCTCTCGGGATACGGATGAATCGGCCGCGAACGCGGGATGACGACCCTCATATATCGATCCTGCATTTCTCACCGTTCCCCTGAGGCGGCCGCCGATCCTCCGGCGGAGGCGGGGAGCGATTTTCCGCCGTTTCTTGCACACTTTCTCGGAAGATCATATAAGCTTATGAAAAACAACAACGAAAATCGAAATGCTGGAACTGTTGTCACAATCGAGGCCGGCGACCCGGAACCGTCCAGGAGGGCACGCCGATGCGTGAACGGGTGGGATTGCTGGGACAGCACCGGAAGTTCTTCGACGCCTATCGGGCGCGCTTCGCCGAGGTCTTCCTCAAGGTCTGCAAGATCCTCAATCCGGAGGTGGTGGAGGCGCAGGTCCACTTCCTGCGCCAGGGGGCGGTGGAGATCTACGACCGGCTGTTCACCGTCGAGGCGCAGCGCGTCGGCTCGCTGAAGGAGCTGGAGGAGAAGCTGGAGGAGATGGAGGAGCACGGGGTGAGCATCTCGGTGGTGCTCACCAAGGTCTTCTCGGTGATGACCCACGACTTCGTCGACTACGCCATGAAGACCGGCAACGCGGTGGCCCCGGTGCGGGTGCTCACCGGCATCATGACCGCCTGCCTGGCGCTCCTCGACACCCTGGAGGAGTCGCCGGCGGCCGGCGCCATCGACGAGGACGAGGGGCGGATCCTCACCCTGCTCGACCAGCACAGCGACCAGATGGTGCGCCTGGAGACCCTCTATCAGGGGGTGCCGCTGAACCACGAAGGCCTCTTCCTGGCGGCGACCGACGGCCGCGCCGCGTTCCACCTGGGCAACTCCAGGGAGACCATCTTCGAGTTCCACGAAGAGGTGCTGATCCACGCGCCGTTTCTGGAGAAGCCGGTGCTCGGGCGGGTGGTGGAGGTGGACGACAAGCGCCGCGAGATCACCGTCTCGGGGCTCCACTACTCCACCCACAACGCCGCTACCCGCGCCGAGCTGCGGGTGCAGCCCCGTCAGCCGATCCCGGTGGAGTTGAAGTTGCGCAACGAGCGCTACGAAGGGCTGGTGATCGACATCTCGCTGAATGGCATGGCGCTCTCCCTGGACGACCCCGGCGAGTTGAAGGTGAAGGACTGGGTCCACCTGGAGATGGAGCTGCCCCACCTGGCGGGTGGCGAGCGGGTGGTGACCCGCGGCGAGGTCGCGCGCATCTCCGAGCGCAGGAACTCCTTCCGGGTGGGTCTGGTGCTGCGCAACCCGCCCAACGTGGAGTCGCTGCTCTCGGAGTACGTCACCAATCGTCAGGCGGAGGTGATCCGCCAGGTGCAGGCCTCCACCCACGAGGAGGTCCACATCCCGATGCTGCCGCGGGAGCGGCCGTGGGTACGCTGGGTCACCGGCGCGGTGCTGGTGGTGGTGATGATGGCGATCAGCGCGGGGATCTACTATTCGCAGCCCGACCGGGGGGAGACCGACCTGGTGTGGGAGGCCACCGCCGAGTGGCTGGCCAAGCAGCGCGAGTGCCAGCAACTTTCGGACAACCTCTCCGCCAACCCCAACCCCCGCAACACCGAGCGCTACCAGCGCTGCAACGAGGAGCTGAAACGTCTCACCGCGCCCCGTTGAGGGCTGGATGCCTGATTGGGCGTTTTTTTACCATGAAGGGCATGAGGTCAATAGCAGCCTTTTCGCTCGCACTGTTCTCCGGGCCGTCATGCCTCACCCGACATCGGACTCCCCCCTCTGGTAGAATCGCGCGCCTTTCCGACTACCAGAGGGCCGTCCATGTCGTCCATCGCCCAGCGCATCGCCGAAGAGCTTGCCGTCGCCGAGAAACAGGTGGCCGCCGCCGTCGCCCTGCTTGACGAGGGGGCCACCGTCCCGTTCATCGCCCGCTACCGCAAGGAGGTGACCGGCGGTCTCGACGACACCCAGCTGCGCACCCTGGAGGAGCGGCTCACCTATCTGCGCGAGCTGGAAGAGCGGCGCGAGGTGGTGCTCAAGTCGATCGAGGAGCAGGGCAAGCTCAGCGACGAGCTGAAGGGGCAGATCCTGGCGGCCGACACCAAGACCCGCCTGGAGGACCTCTACCGTCCCTACATGCCGAAGCGGCGCACCAAGGCGCAGATCGCCCGCGAGGCGGGCCTGGAGCCGCTGGCCCACGGTCTGCTCGAAGACCCGAATCAGGACCCGGAGGCGGTGGCCGCCAGCTACATCGACGCCGACAAGGGGGTGGCCGACGCCAAGGCGGCCCTCGATGGCGCCCGCCAGATCCTGATGGAGGAGTTCGCCGAGGACGCCACGCTGATCGGCGAGCTGCGCGATTACGTGTGGAGCGAGGGCAAGCTGGAATCGAAGGTGGCCGAGGGCAAGGAGGCGGAGGGGGCGAAGTTCTCCGACTACTTCGACTTCAACGAGCCGCTGGAGAAGATCCCCTCGCACCGCGCGCTGGCGCTCTTCCGTGGCCGCCGCGAGGGCTTCATCAACCTCACCCTGCTGGTCGACGAGGAGACCCCCGCCGGCCAGCGCACCCCCTGCGAAGGGCGCATCGCCAAGCGCTTCGGGGTGCGCGACGAGGGGCGTCCGGCGGACAAGTGGCTGCTCGATACGGTGCGCTGGGCGTGGAAGGTGAAGATCTTCACCCACCTCGACCTGGAGCTGAAGAACCGCCTGCGCGAGGCGGCCGAGGAGGAGGCGATCAAGGTCTTCGCCAAGAACCTCCACGACCTGCTGCTCGCCGCGCCGGCCGGCGGTCGTCCCACCCTCGGTCTCGACCCCGGCCTGCGCACCGGGGTGAAGGTGGCGGCGATCGACGCCACCGGCAAGCTGGTGGCCACCGACACCATCTACCCCCACGCGCCGAAGAACCGCTGGGACGATTCGATCCACACCCTGGCCAAGATCGCCGCCGCCCACCGGATCGAGCTGATCGCCATCGGCAACGGCACCGCCTCGCGGGAGACCGACAAGCTGGCCTTGGAGCTGATCAAGCGCCACCCCGAGCTGAAGCTGACCAAGATCATGGTCAGCGAGGCGGGCGCCTCGGTCTACTCGGCCTCCGAGCTGGCCGCCCGCGAGTTCCCCGACGTCGACGTCTCCTTGCGCGGCGCGGTCTCCATCGCCCGCCGGCTGCAGGATCCGCTGGCCGAGCTGGTGAAGATCGAACCGAAGGCGATCGGCGTCGGCCAGTACCAGCACGACGTCAACCAGACCCAGTTGGCGCGCTCCCTCGACGCGGTGGTGGAGGACTGCGTCAACGCCGTCGGCGTCGACGTCAACACCGCCTCCGGCGCGCTGCTGGCCAAGGTCTCCGGCCTCTCGCGCACGCTCGCCGACAACATCGTCGCCCACCGCGACCAGCACGGCCGTTTCGACAATCGCAAGGCGCTGCTCAAGGTGCCGCGGCTCGGCGACAAGACCTTCGAGCAGGCCGCCGGTTTCCTGCGCATCGTCGACGGCGACAACCCCCTCGACGCCTCCGCCGTCCACCCCGAGGCCTATCCGGTGGTGGAACGGATCCTCGCGGCCACCGGCAAGCCGATCAAGGCGCTGATCGGTGACGAGAAGTTCCTCCGCCGACTGCCGGCCAACGACTACACCGACGAGCGCTTCGGCCTGCCGACGGTCAACGACATCCTCAAGGAGCTGGAGAAGCCGGGCCGCGACCCGCGCCCGGAGTTCAAGACCGCCGAGTTCCAGGAGGGCGTGGAGAACCTGAAGGACCTCAAGCCCGAGATGATCCTCGAAGGGGTGGTGACCAACGTCACCAACTTCGGCGCCTTCGTCGACATCGGCGTCCATCAGGACGGTCTGGTGCACATCTCGGCGATGTCCGACAAGTTCGTCAAGGACCCCCGCGAGGTGGTGAAGGCCGGCGACGTGGTCAAGGTGAAGGTGCTGGAGGTGGACCTCCAGCGCAAGCGGGTGGCGCTGACCATGCGCCTGACCGACAGCGCCAAGGAGCACGCCGGTGGCGGCGAGCGGCGCGAGCGTCCGGCGAAGGGCGCGCGCGGACCCAAGCCGCAAGAGCGCCGCAACGAGGCGCCGCCGGCCAACAGCGCCATGGCGGATGCGTTTGCGCGGTTGAAGCGCTAATCGGGCGAAGCGATCCCACCCCACCCCACCGCACCCTGGTTACGACGCTCCGCGTCGTAACCGGATACCTTGGACGCTCTGCGTCCGGGCTTCGGGTGTCGTCGTTCCGGTGGTTATGGTTGCCGACGCGGAGCGTCCAAGGGGGAGGCCGCTGCCGGCGTGGAGGCCGCGGTTACCACGCGGAGTTCGGTTACCACGCGGAGTTCGGTTACCACGCGGAGTTCGGTTACCACGCGGAGCGTGGTAACCAGGGGACCTCTGTCCCCCGTCACCTGACCCTGACGCGCGCGGCCTTCTTTGCTACCCTCCGGCTTCCCCAACCAGCGACAGAGGAATCCCCATGGCCGACTGCATCTTCTGCAAGATGGTCACCCGCGAGATCCAGCCCGAGGTGGTCTACGAGGATGACGACATCCTCGCCTTCCGCGACATCAACCCCCAGGCCCCCACCCACGTCCTGATCATCCCCAAGCGCCACATCCCCACCCTCAACGACCTGGAGGCGGAGGATGCCGAGTTGATCGGCCGGATGTACCTGGTGGCCAAGCAGGTGGCCGCCGACGAGGGGCTCGCCGAGACCGGCTATCGCACCACCTTCAACTGCAACGCCGACGGCGGTCAGGAGGTCTACCACCTCCACCTCCATCTCCTCGGCGGGCGCCGGATGACCTGGCCGCCGGGCTGACGCTTCTGTGGATCGCGCACTGGCCGGTTGCGGGGATCCGCCCCGCGTCGTCCGCTATGGTGCCACCGCCTCGATCTCGGGCAGCCGGCTCAGGCGGTAGCGGAAGCGCAGCCGTCCTCCGGGGCGCACCAACCCCTGTTCCGGATAGATCATCGGCTCGGTCAGCCCCGAACGATACTCCGCAATCCGATGGGGGCCGAAGGTGGTGATCTCGGTGGCGAGGATCAGTATCGTCCCTTCGGGGATCTCCTGGGGCAGGTTCACCTCGCCGCCGGGGATCAGCCGCTCCCCCCGTTTGTCCACCGTCTCCAGCACCCGCTTCTCCGCCCCCATGCTCTCCAGATCGACGCAGAACGCCTCGCCCAGGGGAGTGCGCAGTGGCACGAAGGGCCGGTGGTCGCGAAACTCGCCGCGGTAGTCGGTGAGCGCGGCGTTGACCGCGATCCGCTCCGGCACCATCAAGCCCCCGGGCATCAACTGCGGCACCAGGTTGCGGGCGATCGCCACCTGCGGTTCGCTGATCAGCGCCCGCTGCATGGTCTCGGAGACGATCAGGTGGGGGCGCTCGTCGTCGGCGACGCGGTAGCCGGCGGCGTCCTCGGCGGCGGCGCGCAGCAGCGCGGCGGTGGTGCCGAGGGCGTGGGCGATGCGTACCACCGAGGCGAGGTTGTCGCGATGGACGTCGATCAGGGTGATGCGCAGCCGCTCGGCGGGGTGGCGCACGGTGAGCGGCAGTACCAGCGGGGCGAAGGGGCCGCAGCCGGCGTAGAGCAGGCGCAGCGGCCGCTGGTCGAAGCGCAGCAGCGCCTCCTGGATGGCGGCGTCGACGCCGCGCAGGAAGGCGACGGTGCGCGGGATGTCATCGAGGCACGCGGCGGCGTCGCGGGAGGAGATCGCCAGGCCGCTCTCCAGCGCCCGGTTGCCGCCGGCGGAGGTCTCACCGGCAAGCTCGACGAACAGCCCCTTCAGCCCCGCCACCGCGCGGGCGACGGTCTCCGCCGGCGCCTGCGGATTGAGGATCGGGCCGAGCAGCCGGGCGAGCAGCTCCGCCGGCCCCATTCAGGCGCACTTCAGTTCGGAGAGGAGGATGGCGGCGAGCCAGAGGAAGGCGATGACCAGTGCGGCGCCGCCGATCACCGCGGCGACCAGCCAGGCGCGGCGCGGGCCGCGCATACGTTTCGGTGGGGGCGCCTGCTCGCCGCGGGTGCGCTCGATGGCGTAGTCGAGCAGCATCTGCGTGTCGTTGCTGGCATTGCGCATCAGATACTCCGCCGCGGCATGCCAACGGGCGTTGCGCGCACCCCGCCGGAAGGTCTCCAGGGCGGCCGCCGCGGATGTGAATCGGTACTCCTCGCTCATCCCGCTACTTTAACCGAAGGCGTTGAAAAACCGCAGCATTTCTGGTGCTTCAGTGGGGGGGCGCAGGGCGGGTTGGGCGCGCAACACCTCATCGATGATCGAAGCCCCCCCCTGGTTACCACGCTCCGCGTGGTAACCTCGGCCTTCACGCCACCGCGGCATTCGGTATCGACGCTCCGCGTCGGCGCCGCTGGATTCCACCGCCGTGCCCTGACAAGGACGCAGAGCGTCCAAGGTGGCGGGTTACCACGCGGAGCGTGGTAACCAGGAATCAAAGATGGGACGGCGGTGAAGAGGCCTCACGATGGCGCGCAACCTTCTTCCATCGTTTGGGCGTGCCGTAACCCGCCAGACCTCAAATTCGGCACCACCCGTGAGCGACCTCCGGGCCTTCCATCCAATTTCGGTGGTTTCGGACAGGCTCCTGCCCCCTACGGGGGGAGCGGTCAGGGGTGGGGGACCGGAGGGCGTTCCGGGAAGAGACGGGCGAGATCGATTTCGATCGCCGGGACGGCGCTGGCGCGCAGGGTGCGGTCGCGGTCGTAGGGCTCGCCTTCGAGGTAGCGGCCCTCTTTCAGCACGAAGACGTAGATGCGGTCGTTCGGCGGGTCGACGATCCAATACTCCGGCACCCCGTTGGTTTCGTAGAGGCGGCGCTTGAGGATGGTGTCGTGGGGGCTGTTGGAGGGAGAGAGGATCTCGATGACCAGCGTGGGCGAGCCCTTGGCACCCCGTTCGTCGAGGATCGACGCGTCGCAGTAGATGCTGAGGTCCGGTTGGACGACGGTGGTGATCTCCTCGTCGCTCGCCTCCCGCGGGGCGAGGCGGACGTCGAAGGGGGCGGCATAGACCTCGCAGTTGCTACCGCTCACACGGGCGTGGATCTGGGCGGAGAGTTCCATGGAGAGCCGCTGATGGGTGCGGGTCGGTGCCGGGCTCATGGCATAGGCGACCCCCTCGATCAGCTCCCAGCGCTCATCGTCGGGCCAACGAAGGTAGTCGGCGTAGGTCCAGCGGCGTTCGATCACTCCAGCGATGCTCTGTCGGCAGTATAGCAACCGGTGGACGAATGAATCCGGGTGGGTGTGTCGAGGTCCGGGATTTCCCTATTTTCCGCACCGAGATTCGTTGACGGTCTCGAGGTCGTCTCCAATCACCGCAACACATACGCCAACGGATTGGTGGAACGAGGTGCTCCCCGTGTTGACCACCGTGCGTGTTTCGCCGCTGTTCATCCGAATCGTGTATTGCACGCGCCAGAGGGTGGTGGCCGGGGAGTCGGCCATCGATCCGATGACGCCGCCGACCACCGCCGTGGCGAGATGATTTTTTGCGCTGTAATTCCAGGTGCGCCAGTTCCCGGAATACGCATTGTCCACATACGCAGCGGATCCTATGGCTTGGCCCAGTGCCGCACCGCCGTGGGTAGCGGAGGTCGACAGGTTTTGCACCTGTGCGTCGATAATACGGCCGGCCTCAGCGTTTTCGACACGGTGCCTCTCTGCTTCTTCCATCTTGGTCAGCAGCTTGGCCAAACGCTGCTCTTCCGCAGCGGCGGCCGGTTTCAAGATCGAGGAGACGTTGTTTCTCGCTTGGGAGTAGTCGTCGTCGGTGGCCACCACATGGAACATCGACAGGCGGTGCTCTTGCCTCTCCAGAGCAGTTCGCGGCCCGAGAACGCGCATCGAACTCGCCAATGCCTCCGGCGAGAACGTCTCCTTCGCCGCGGCGTAGATCTGTGGATGGTCCTGTATCCACCGCGTGGCGGAGCGTACCCGACCCGCGTTGGAATGAATCAGATCGCCTTCCAGCAGTCGATAGGCGGCCGTCATGTCGCCACGCTGAGTGGCGCGCTGGGAGTTTTCAAGCGGCGTGGTCGAGGAGTAGGAAGTCGGTTCGGCAACGCAGCCGCCGAGTACCAACAAAAAGAAAATGGGAATCCACCGCATCGTCATCTCCTGTTCAGCTTTGGAAAATGGTGTGCGAGGGGGCGCAACCGTCGTACCGCGACTCTTCCGTTGCGAAGGGATTCTACCCCATCGAATGACGCGAAGTTCGGCCTACGCCGTTACCCCCTCAGCAGCCAAGTCAATCCGCCGCTTCCAACTCCTCGCCGGCGGCGAGCCACGCCTCCTCGGTCTCGGCCAGTTCGCCGTCGAGGCGTGCCTGCTCCAACAGCAGCCCCTTGAGGGTCTCCTTGTTGGCCGCCTCGTAGAGCGCGGGGTCGGCCAGCCGCTCGTCCATCGCCGCCTTCTCGGCGGCCAGCTTCTCCATCCGCTTCTCCAGCCGCTCGAACTCCCGGCGCAGCGGCGCCAGCTGTTTGCGCCGCTCCGCCTCCGCCCGTTTGCGCTCCTTGCGCGCGGCAGCGCTGTGTTCGGCGTTGATCTCCTCGCCGGCGGGCGGCGCGTCCTCCTGCCGGCGCCGCCCCTCCAGCCACTGGCGGTACTCCTCCAGGTCGCCGTCGAAGGGGGCGACCGCGCCGTCGCCGACCAGCACCAGCCGGTCGGCCACCGTGCGCAGCAGCGCCCGGTCGTGGGAGACCACCACCATCGCCCCTTCGTACCCCTGCAACGCCACGGTGAGCGCGTGGCGCATCTCCAGGTCGAGGTGGTTGGTGGGCTCGTCGAGGAGCAGCAGGTTGGGGCGCTGGTAGACGATCAGTGCCAGGGCGAGGCGCGACTTCTCGCCGCCGGAGAAGGGGGCCACCGCGGCCAGCGCGTCGTCGCCGCGGAAGCCGAAACCGCCGATGAAGTCGCGCAGCGCCTGCTCGCTCGCCTTGGGGTCGAGCCGTTGCAGGTGAAGGAGCGGGCTGGCCGCGGGGTCGAGCTGCTCCAACTGGTGCTGGGCGAAGTAGCCGATCTTCAGGTCGGGGGAGGGGGCGCAGCGGCCCGCCAGCGGTTGCAACTCACCGGCGAGCAACTTGATCAGGGTCGACTTGCCGGCGCCGTTGGGGCCGAGCAGGCCGACCCGGTCGCCGGGGGCGAGGTTGAGTTCGGCGCCGCGGAAGATCACCGTCTCGCCGTAGCCGCCGTCGGCCTTTTCCAACTGGAGCAGTGGGTGGGGGCTCTTCTCCGGCGAACGGAAGGCGAAGTGGAACGGCGAGTCGACGTGCGCCGGGGCGATCAGCTCCATCCGCGCCAGCGCCTTCAACCGGCTCTGCGCCTGGCGCGCCTTGGTCGCCTTGGCGCGGAAGCGGTCGACGTAGGAGCGGATGTGTGCCACCTCGCGCTGCTGGCGTTCGAAGGCCGACTGCTGCTGGGCGAGCAGCTCGGCGCGGCGGACCTCGAAGTCGGAGTAGTTGCCGGCGTAGAGGGTGAGCCGCCGGCGCTCCAGGTGGGCGATGTGGTGGGCCACCCGGTCGATGAAGTCGCGGTCGTGGGAGATCAAGAGCAGGGTGCCGGGGTAGCCGCGCAGCCACTCCTCCAGCCACAGCACCGCATCGAGGTCGAGGTGGTTGGTGGGCTCGTCGAGGAGCAGCAGGTCGGAGCGGCACATCAGCGCCTGGGCCAGGTTGAGACGCATCCGCCAGCCGCCGGAGAAGGAAGCCACCGGCCGCTCCTCGCTGCCCGGAACGAAGCCGAGGCCGTGCATCAGACGGGCGGCGCGGGAGCGGGCGGTGTAGCCGCCGATCGCCTCCAGGCGGCCGTGCAGTTCCGCTTGGCGGGTGCCGTCGTCGGTCGCGGCCAGTTGCCGTTCCACCTCGCGCAGCTCGCTGTCGCCGTCCATCACGTAGTCGATCGCCGGCCGCTCCACCCCCGGGGTCTCCTGGGCGACGTGGGCGATCACCGTGTTGGGGGGAAGGGTGCACTCGCCGCGGTCGACGGAGAGCTCGCCGCGCAGCAGCGAGAAGAGGCTCGACTTGCCGACGCCGTTGGCGCCGACCACGGCCACCTTCTGGCCGGCGTGGAGGGTCAGGGTCACCTCTTCGAAGAGGGTCTTGGTGCCCCGGTGCAGGGCGGCGTCGCTGAAGTGGATCATAGGGCGCGCAGTCTATCGAATTTTCCCCGCCCGCAGAATGGCTTGGGGCCTGTGGCCCAAGCCATTCTGCGGGCGGGGAAAATTCGATCGTGAGGCCTTGTTACCGCTGTCCCTCCTGGTTACCACGCTCCGCGTGGTAACCCGCCACCTTGGACGCTCTGCGTCCTTGTGAGGGCACGGCAGTGAATCCAACGGCGCCGACGCGGAGCGTCGATAGCGAATGCTGAGGCCGAGGTTACCACGCGGAGCGTGGTAACCAGGGGTAGTTTCGATTATCGAGCGCCCCTCCCACAGGGGGGGGTGTAACGAAATTGAAGCATTTCAGGTCTATTACAACTTTATGACGTTTGCACCCAAGCCGAGGAGTACCCCCAGCATGCCTTCCCCAATGTCGATTTTTTCCTCCCTGAATCCTGCGGTGCGCGGACGCAGGCCCGGCACCGCAGGATTCAGGGAGGAAAAAATCGATGGTTAGGGGCATTGGGATCAACCGGATGCGGGTCCTCGGCGACTCGCCGAAGCGGCGCCGGCTGCTCGCCGAGGCGGGCCTGCTGCTGGCGGTGCTGGTCGCCAACGGCGTGCTCGGCGTCTTCTCCCACTACTACACCAACGCCGCCCACTTCGACGACCTGCGTACCCTGGAGACCCTGCGCCAGGCCCTCGACGCCACCCGGCTCGCCCAGATCCACTTCAAGACCCAGGTTCAGGAGTGGAAGAACGTGCTGCTGCGCGGCGACGAACCGGCCGACTACGACCACTACTTCGCTTCCTTCGAGGAGCAGGAGCGGCGCACCGACCAGAGCCTCAAGGAGGCGCAGCGGCTGTCCGCAGCCCTCGGCGTCGGCAACGGCGACATCGACCGGCTGCTCGAACATCACCGCGAGCTGGGCCGGATCTACCGCGAGGGACTGAAGCTGCTCGATCCCGCCGACCCGCGCAGCCACCACCGGGTGGACGACCATGTGCGCGGCGTCGACCGCTCGCTGCTGGTGGAGATCGACGGCCTCGCCGACCGGCTGCGCCAGGAGGCCGGCGTCATCCACGCCCGCATCGAGGCCGACTCCCGCGCCCGCTACCAAACGCTCGGCTGGGCCGCCTTCGCGCTGATCGCCGTCGGCTTCGTGCTGATCCTGCTGTTCGTCGCCTCGGCGACCAACGGCCGCCGGGAAGAGGAGTAGGGTGCCCTGCTCAAAGCCCCCGCAACTCCTCCATCAAGCGCCGTTTCCGCTGGTGTTCGCGCTTCAGCGCCGCCAGGTAGCTCGACCACTCCTGCTCCCGTTTCAACCCGCTCAACCGCGCCTTGATACGCTCCAGATAGGCGCGGGCCGAGCGATACGAGGTCGGTTTGGTCTCCGCGATCAGGCTGGCGGCGATCCCCTTCCAGATGGTGATCGCCTCGTCGGGGTAGTGATTCTCCACGGCGTTGGCAACCGCCCCGTCGACCTCCGGCGAACGCCGGGAACGATAGGCGTTGGAGTTCTTCCAAACCCGGTGCCAGTGCAGCACGTCGTCTACCCGTCGTTCGGCAATGGCGATATCGATCAGGATCTCCGCAGCCGGCGCCCGTGCCGGCGTCAGCGACACGTCGCCGAGGCTTACCAGCGGGGCTGGCAGGGGCCATCGCTCCTCATCGCGGGTGTCGTGGCCCTTCGCCAGATGGTCGAGCAGTGCGACACGAACCGGCTCCACGACTCCCGCCTTCCCGGCCACCCGCTTCATCTCCTGGTAGCCCTGGAGCGAAGGATGCCGGAAGAACTCATCTGCCTGAAGGGCGGCTACCTGTGCCCAATCGCCGGCACTTCCCCGGATCACGATCAACTGCTCCAGCAAACGCCGGGCGATCCCCCGTCCGTGAACAGCAGGCGGTCGTTCAGCGCCTGCCGGACCTCCGGCAGCTCCTTGGCCAGTTCCAGGATCAGCGCGGTCAACCCCTCCTTGTCGAAGCCGGCGAGGTAGTTGTTCAGTTTCTTGTCGGTGCGTTGGGTCTTGGTCACGGGGATGGCTCAAAGAAGGTAGGAAGGACGGTGGTCCAGAATGTGCGGGGCGGTGTCGACACGCGCATCGACGACAGCCTACGTAGAAGGGGGGTAGTGACCGCGTGGGCAGCGGTAGCCCAGCGGAAAAGGCCGCGTCGATCGTGGTTTCAAGCGGCCCTTCCCGGAACGGGCTTCGCCCGCTCGATGCGCGCGCGTCGTTTCGGGTCGTGCATCGCCTCCCACAGGTCGTTGCGGCGTTGGAGAATGAGCCAGAACTCGGCGCTGTTGCCGAATGCCCGGGCAAGCATCAGGGCGGTGTCGGCGGTGATCATCCGCTTGCCGGTACAGAGCTCGTTGACCGTGCGGCGGCTCGCCCCCATCGCTTCGGCGAGTTTTCCCCGGGTGAGGGAGAGGGGCGTGAGGAACTCCTCGGTGAGCATTTGACCGACGCTGACCGGTTTGTGCTTGGTGAGGATCATGATCGTCTCTCAAAAGCCTGTGCAAATCTGGGTTCATCTGCGTAAATCTGCGGTTGAAAATCAAGTCGGCGGGGCCTTCATCGCCCCCACTCGCAACCTACCCACCCGTCACCGCCTATGTTATCGTACCGACAATGTATATAACAACATGCCCTCCACCCCGCCAGCGCCCCCCGGCGCGGAGGCCGCCGCGATGACCCAACCGGACCGCGACCCCAGCCATCTCCACCTCAAGACCTCCCTCGACCATCTCCCCGAGGCCAAGCGCCACCAGTTGCGCCGGATCACCGAGTGCATCTGCCAGAGCGTGCCCCTCGACCGCCTGGTGCTCTTCGGCAGCCAGGAGCCTGCCGGGCAATGGGGGATCGAGTCGCGGGAGCGGGAGGGCGGCCCCGGTTTTTCGAAAATGGGAGGAGAATAGTGAGCTATTTGACGAGGATTTTCGGAAAACCGGGGCCGTCATCCCGCTTTCGCGGCCGATTCATCCATAGCCCGACAGGCTCCCGAGCCCGCGGCGACTGGGTCGAGGACCCGATCAATCTCTACTTCTCCGACTACGACCTGCTGGTGGTGGTCGACGAGGGCCACTTCCTCGGCCGCGCCTACGGCTACCTGTGGACCCGGCTCGAACAGGAGCTGGACCGCATCGCCGGCCGCATCCCGGTCACCCTGCTGACCCACACCCTGAAGGAGGTCAACGCCGAGATCCGCCACGGCCACTACTTCTTCGCCGACATCGTCGAGGAGGGGATCTCCCTCTACGACTCGGGCCACACCATCCTCGCCACGCCCAAGGCGATGAACCCCGAAGAGCGGCTGGCCCAGGGC
>NZ_BAAHXB010000028.1:0-51636 GCF_054657215.1 Endothiovibrio diazotrophicus | reverse complement strand
GGCGGGAAAAGCGTGCTCGAAACACGGCGGCCCCGGACGGGGCCGCCGCGGTCATCGACTACTTGTAGCGCGCCTTGAACTCCTCCGCGGCCTTCTTCCGCTGCGCCGCCTCCTGCGGGTCCATCTTGTTCAGGTACCAGCGGTGGTCACGGCTGTTGAGCACCTCGTCGATCTTCGCCTGCAACGCCTTGGCCGCCTGCTGCTTGGCCGCATCCCCCGAGTGCTCGCCCTCGCGCACCAGCTCCTCCAGCTCCGGGATGAACTCCGAATAGAAGTTCTTCGCCAGCTCGTAGGTGCCGTGCCAGTGGGTGTAGTCGGGCCCCATCATCGAGGCGGCATGACGGGCGCGCCGGCCCTCGTGGTGCCACAGCTCGAACCAGACGAAGTCGATCCGGTTGCTGAACTTGGCCGGCTTGAGCAGCGGCTTGGTCAGCGCCATCAGGGCCAGCCCCGGCTTGGCGAACTTCTCGTTGTAGAGGGTCACCAGCCCATCGTACTGGGTGTAGAAGGCGTCCACGTAGTCGCCGTTGTGGCAGTTGGTGCAGACGTCCTTCATCGCCTCGCGACGGTCGTCCCACGGCACGTCCTTGCCCGGCAGCCCCATCTTCGCGTCGGCCTTCTCCGGACGCACCGACACCGGCGGCCGGTTGTTCCAGGAGATGCGCATGCCCACGTCGTGGGTCACCGGCTGCTTCGGCGTCGCCGACATGTGGCAGGTGGCGCAGGTCGGCGCCGCGTCGTAGTCCTCGCCCACCACCCACTTCGGACGGTCGAGATTCATCTTGTCCTTGTTGGCGTAGAACTGGATGCCGTGCTTGGACTCGTCGTAGATCTCCTTCTGCGGGTGGTCCGGCCCGAGGTGGCACTTGCCGCAGTTCTCCGGATTGCGCGCCTGGGCCACCGAGAAGCGGTGACGGGCGTGACAGGCGGTGCAGGAGCCCTCGGAGCCGTCCGGATTGATCCGCCCGATACCGGTATTGGGCCAGGTGGCGGGATCGAGCTCGCCGTCCTTCAGCACCTTCACCTGGGAGCCGTGGCACTGCCAGCAGCCGTTGACCGCCGCCGCCGAGACCCCCTCGGGGAAGCCTGCGGTGACCATCCCGTTGTTGCCCTCGACCACCTCGGCCAGCAGGTTGTCGAGCGAGCCGAGGATGCGTCCGGCCTTCGAGTGGTGGGAGGCGGCGAACTCCGCGTTCTCCTGCTCGTGGCACTGCGCGCAATCCTTTGGCGAGACGATGATCGAGATATGCACCTTGGTCTTCTTGCCGTCGTGGATGAAGGCGTCCTTGTCCTTCGCATCGGCCTTGTGGCACTCGTAGCAGCCCACGTTGGCCCGGTAATGCTTGCTTCCCCCCCAGTGCTGGACGATCCCCGGCGTCTTCTTCTTATGGCAGGCGACGCACTCCTTGGAGGTCTCCGACAGCGTCTTCGGCGCCTTGTCCACCGCCGCCTGGGCGGCCCCGAGGAACCCCCCCTGAACAAGCAGCAGGAGACCTCCCACCAACGAAACTCCCCATCCCTTTTTCATGATCCACCCTCCCCCAAAAATCGTCGGGTATTTCGACCCGACCACTCTGCCCCGACCCCGCCACGAACCACCTTGACATAACTCAAGAAACGGGGGTGCCGGCATCCGGGGAGTCGGTAAACCGAAAGGATCACGGGAAATGGAAAACGATAACCTCCGCTTGACCAAAAATTCGAACCGCGCCGCCGCAACACGAGCTCGTCATCGAAAATAAACAATCCGCAAAATAGATATCGATGAAGAACACATTCATTGTATATCACCCCATTCTGTGAATGGATCGAATGACAACTGGTGTGACAAATCCCGGCACCGAATTCAGTCGAAAGATCGTGTTGACCGCACGTAGGGGCTTTGGGATAGTGAGCGGCATTTCACGGAAGTCTTACGTTTAGAGAGAATGGACGCAGAGTCACGCATGAGTATCGACAATCGAGTCCCCCCTGCACGATTGCCGGAAGCCCCCGCTACACAAAATCCCGTCACCGTCTGCGGCAACCATCTCACCATCGACGAAGTCGTGCGCGTAGCACGCCACGGTGGAAAGGCCCGGCTCACCGATGACGAGGTAGTGCTACAGCGAATACGGGCCTCCTGCGACTACATCGTCCAGGCGGTCGAGGCCGAGGAGCCGATCTACGGAGTCACCAGCGGCTTCGGCGGGATGGCGGACATCACCATATCCCGCGAAGAAGCCACCGAACTGCAAAACAACCTGCTGTGGTTTCTCAATAGCGGCGCGGGAACCTACCTCCCCGCCAGGCACGTACGCGCCGCCATGCTGCTGCGCGCGAACGCCCTGATGAGCGGCATCTCGGGGATCCGCCTGGAGATCATCCAGCGCTTCATCACCTTCCTGAATGCGGGGGTCACCCCCAAGGTCCGTTCGCTCGGTTCCATCGGCGCCAGCGGCGACCTGGTACCGCTGGCCGCCATCGGCGGTGCGGTCACCGGCCTGGACGCCTGTTTCAAGGTGGACTTCGACGGCGAGGAGACCGACGCGCTGAGCGCGCTGGAGCGGCTGAAGCTGCCGCGGCTGCGCCTGGCGCCGAAGGAGGGGCTGGCGATCGTCAACGGGACCTCCGTGATGACCGGCATCGCCGCCAACTGCGTCGACGACGCCCAGACCCTGCTCGCCGTCTCCTTCGCCGCCCACGCCTTGATGATGCAGGGCCTGGGGGCGACCAACCAGACCTTCCACCCCTTCATCCATCGCCACAAGGCGCATCCGGGACAGCTCTGGAGCGCCGCCCAAATGCTCGAACTGCTCTCCGGTTCGCAGCTGGTCAGGGACGAGTTGGACGGGTGTCGCCAGCACGTCCACGACGAACTGGTGCAGGACCGCTACTCGCTGCGCTGTCACCCTCAATACATGGGACCGATCGTCGACGGCCTGCGCCAGATCGTCCGGCAGACCACCACGGAGATCAACTCCGTCACCGACAATCCACTGATCGACGCCGAGACCCAAACCAGTTATCACTGCGGCAATTTCCTCGGCCAGTACATCGGCACCGGCATGGACCAGTTGCGCCACCACATCGGCCTGTTGGCCAAACACCTGGATGTGCAGATCGCGCTCATGGTGTCACCGGAATTCAACGGTGGGCTGTCAGCCTCCCTGGTGGGCCAAACCGGCCGCAAGGTCAACATGGGATTGAAGGGACTGCAGATCACCGGCAATTCGATCATGCCGCTGTTGACCTTCCTGGGAGCGCCGCTGGTCCACCACTATCCGACCCATGCCGAGCAGTTCAATCAGAACATCAACAGCCAGGGATTCGGCTCGGCCGTCCTCGCCTGCCAGTCGATCGAACTGTTTCAGCAGTATCTGGCCGTCGCGCTGCTGTTCGGCGTGCAGGGGGTCGATTTGCGGACCCATGCCAAGAGCGGCCACTACGACGCCCGGGAGTGCCTCTCTGCCGCCACCGTCCCGCTCTATGACGCGGTACACGAGCTGCTGGGACGCTCCCCTTCGCGAACCAGGCCCTATATCTGGAACGACAACGAGCAGGACCTCTCGTCGCACATCGCGATCATCGCCGCGGACCTCGCCGCCGACGAAAGCCGCATCGCTCTATCCGTCAAGAACACCGTGGAGGCGTTGAAGCATGAATATCGCTGACAACCTGGAACGCGGCGCGCGACTTTTTCCCGAACAGGCGGCGTTGCTCTTCGAAGGGAAGCGATACAGTTATCGGCTGTTGAACGAACTCGGCAACCGCATGGCCAACGGATTGCGCAAGTTGAACGTCGCCCGCGGCGACCGCGTGGCGCTGTTCCTGCCCAACATCCCCGAATTCGCCATCGCCTACTTCGGCATCCAGAAAGTGGGGGCGATCGCGGTCTCCCTGAACGCCTCCCTCAAGAGCGAGGAGGTCCGCTTCATCGCCGACGACTGCGGCGCGGTCGCCCTGATCACCACCGAGACCCTGGCCCCCAACGTACCGCGGGAGGAGCTGGAACATCTGCGGCACCTGCTGATCGCCGAAGGCCGGGCCGCGGAGGGCACGGAGTCGCTCGCCGAGTTGCTGGAAGGCTCCTCACCGACCGCCCACTGCGCCGAGATGCAGCGGGACGACCCGGCGGCCATTCTTTATACCTCGGGTACCACCGGCTTTCCCAAGGGGGCGACCCTCTCCCACGGCAACGTCATCTCCAACACCTACTCGTTCGTCCACAACTGCGGCGTCAAGCCGGACGACACGCTCCTGCTGTTCCTGCCGCTGTTTCACTGCTTCGGACAGAACGCCATCCTCAACAGCGCGCTATGCGCCGGCGCGACGATCGTCATGCAGCGCAAGTTCGCCCCCGAGCAGGCGATGCGCGCCATCGTCGATGAGCAGATCACCCAGCTCTATGCGGTCCCGAGCGTATTCATCTCCCTGTATGAACACGCCAGCGCGGAGGAGATGGGCTCCATACGGTATTACTTCTCCGCCGCCGCCGGCCTGCCCGAAGAGGTCGCCATCCAGTGGCACGAAAAATATGGCCGGGTCATCCATGAGGGTTACGGACTGACGGAGACTTCGCCCTTCGCCAGTTACAACCACTTCCTCAAGTTCAAGTCCGGTTCGATCGGCATGCCGATCGAGAACGTGGAGATGAGAATCGTCAATTTCGACGACCAGCCGGTGCCTCCCGGCGAGTTGGGTGAAATCATCATTCGCGGTCCCAACGTCATGTTGGGCTACTGGAACCGCCCGGCCGAGACGGCGGGCGTTCTCAAGGAGGGATGGTTCCACTCCGGCGATATCGGCAGGATGGACGAAGAGGGATATTTCTATATCGCCGACCGGGTCAAGGACATGATCAATGTCGACGGGATGAAAGTATATCCGGTGGAGATCGAAAATATCCTCTACCAACATCCTGCGGTTTCGGAAGCGGCGGTCTACGGGATACCCGACACGCTGTTGGGGGAGCAGGTCAAGGCGAACATCGTGCTCAAACGCGAGCACTCCGCAACCGAAGAGGAGATCATCGCCTTCTGCCGGACGAAGATCGCCGACTTCAAGATCCCGACCTCGGTGACCTTCGTCGACACCCTCCCCAAGAACCCCACCGGGAAGATCCTCAAGCGGGTCCTGCGGGAGAAGCACCAGCGGCCGTCCGACTCGCCCGCCGCCGCGCAGCCGGCCGTCTTCTCCGTCGGCGAGATCCAGGAGTGGCTGATCCGCTGGCTGCTCGACAACCTCGACGTCGAGCGGGAGGAGATCCAGCTGCGACGCTCCTTTGTCGAGTATGGCCTGACCTCGATATTGGCGGTGAAGCTGACCGACGAGCTCGCCGGCTGGCTCGGACACACCCTGCCGGCGACCACCACCTGGAGCTATTCGAGCGTCGAATCGCTCTCCGCCTACCTCTGCGGGAAGTTCGCACCGGCCCCCTCCGCCGAAGAGGGCAAGGAGCGTTTGAAGCAGCTCTCCGACGGCGAGCTGGCCGACCTGCTCGCCGCGGAGATCGGCGGCGAGAAGACGGGAGGGGGGGCATGAGTTCAGCGACGGAGGGAGCCGACTACCGCGCGCTGTTGGAGAGCGCCTTTCTCAAGATCAAGGAGCTGCGGGCCCAGCTGGAGGCTCAGGAGGGCCAGACCCCGCCGAACGCCGAGCCGATCGCGATCGTCGGCATGGGGTGCCGCTTTCCCGGCGACGCGGACACCCCGGAGAAGTTCTGGCAACTGCTCGCCGACGGGGTGGATACGGTCACCGAGGTCCCGGCCGAGCGCTGGAACGTGGACGACTGGTACGATCCCGATCCGGAGGCGCCGGGCAAGGTCTACACCCGTAGCGGGGCCTTTCTGCGGGAGATCGATCGCTTCGACCCCTCGTTTTTCGACATCTCCCCCCGCGATGCGTTGAGCCTCGACCCCCAGCAGCGCCTGCTGCTGGAGGTGAGCTGGGAGGCGCTGGAGAACGCCGCATTGGCGCCGTCGCGCCTGCGCGGCAGCCGGACCGGCGTGTTCATGGGCCTGTTCATGCTCGACTACGGCGAGCTCGACTTCTGGCAGGGGGGCGCGTCGAAGGTCGACGCCTACAACAGCCTGGGCATCCTGCGCGGGATGGCGGCGGGCCGCCTCGCCTACCTGCTCGACCTGCACGGCCCGGCGATGCAGGTGGATACCGCCTGCTCCTCCTCGCTCTTGGCGGTGCATCTGGCCTGCCAGAGCCTGCGCCTCGGCGAGTCGGAGGTGGCGCTGGCCGGCGGGGTCAACCTGACGCTCGCCGCGGAGGTACTCGCCGGCCTGTGCAAGATGAAGGCGGCGGCGGTCGACGGCCGCTGCAAGAGCTTCGACGCCGCGGCGGACGGCTACGGCCGCGGCGAGGGTTGCGGCGTCGTGGTGCTCAAGCGCCTCTCCACCGCGCGGGCCGACGGCGACCGGGTGCTGGCGGTGATCCGCGGCTCGGCCGCCAGCCACGACGGGCGGAGCAACGGTCTCACCGCGCCCAACGGCCTCGCCCAGGAGCTGGTCATCCGCGAGGCGCTGGCCAACGCCCGCGTCGAACCGCAGCGGATCCAGTACGTGGAGGCGCACGGGACCGGCACCCCGCTGGGCGACCCGATCGAGATCTCGGCCTTGAGCAACGTCCTCTGCCAGCAGCGGGGGGACGGGGAGCCGCTGCATATCGGCACCGTCAAGAGCAACATGGGGCACCTGGAGTCGGCGGCCGGCATGCCCGCGCTGATCAAGACGGTGCTGGCCCTGCAACACGGGCAGATCCCGCCCAACCTCCACTTCAACACCCCCAACCCGCGCATCCCGTGGGACGACCTGCCGATCCGCGTGCCGGTGGCGCTGACCCGCTGGCCCGAGGCCGGGTCGGCGGGGCGACTGGCCGGCATCAACTCCTTCGGGATGACCGGGACCAACGTCCATCTCATCGTCGAGGAGGCGGTGGGCGCACTGCCGCGGGACGACCAGCCGCTCGACGGCGAACGGCCGCTCCAGCTTCTCGCGCTCTCCGCCAAGGACGAGGCGGCGCTGAAGGCGCTCGCCGCACGCTACCGGGACCATCTCGACGGGCACCCGGAGATCGACCTCGCCGACCTCTGTTTCACCGCCAACAGCGGGCGCGACCATTTCGCGCAGCGCCTGGCGGTGACCGCCTCCTCGCCGGCGCAGCTGCGCGACGAGCTGGCGGCCTACGCGGCCGGCGCGGCCTCCACCGGGTGGCGTCGCGGCTGCGCCGCCCTGAACGCCCCGGAGGTGGTCTTCCTGTTTACCGGGCAGGGCGCCCAGTACCCGAACATGGGGCGCGAACTCTACCGGAGCAGCCCGCTGTTTCGCCGCGTCCTCGAGCGCTGCAACGAGATCCTCCTGCCCGAGCTGGAGGTCCCCCTGCTCGACCTCCTCTACCCGGCGGACGACGCGGATCCTGCAACGTCGCTGCTGGACGAGACGGCCTACACCCAGCCGGCGCTGTTCGCGCTCGAGTACGCCCTGGCCCAACTCTGGCGGTCGTGGGGCATCCAGCCGGCGGCGGTGATGGGGCACAGCGTCGGCGAGTACGTCGCCGCCTGCGTCGCCGGGGTGTTCAGCCTGGAGGAGGGCCTGAAGCTGATCGCGGCCCGCGGGCGCCTGATGCAGGGCCTGACCGAGCGCGGCGGCATGCTGGCGGCGATGCTCGACGAGGGCGCCGCCGAGGCGCTCGTCGCCGAGCATGGCGGGGCGCTCGCCATCGCCGCGCTCAACGGTCCGTCCAGCGTGGTCCTCTCCGGTCGGAGCGAGGCGCTGGCGGCGGTGGCCGCGGAGCTGCACGGGCGCGGCGTCCAGAGCAAGCCGCTGCGCGTGTCGCACGCCTTCCACTCGCCGTTGATGGAGCCGATGCTGGAGGAGTTCCGGCGCGTCGCGCAGGCGGTAAGCTACGCGCCTCCGCAGCTGAGACTGATCTCCAATCTCAGCGGCGATCCGGCCACCGCGGAGGTCGCCAGCGCGGAGTACTGGTGCCGGCACATCCGCCAGCCGGTGCGCTTCCGCGACGGCGTGGAGACCCTCCATCGCCTGGGGTACGGGGTCTACCTCGAGATCGGTCCCAAGCCGGTGCTCTCGGGCATGGGGCGGCAGTGCCTGCCGGAGGAGGCGTCGATCGCCTGGCTGCCCACCCTGCGGCCGGGGCGAACGGACTGGGAGTCCCTGCTGGAGAGCCTGGGCGACGGCTACCTGCGGGGCCTGGAGATCGATTGGGCGGCCTTCGACCGGGAGTATCGCCGGCGCAAGATCGACCTGCCGACCTACCCCTTCCAGCGGGAGCGCTTCTGGATCGACGCGCCGGCGAGCCGCGAGAAGAGCGGCCGGCTGGGCGCCCTGATCGACCAGATGATGCGGCTGCCGTGGCAGAACCAGATCCTCTTCGAGTGCCGCTTCGGCGTCGACCGCCTCCCCCTCCTCGCGGACCACAAGGTCTACGGCGCGATCGTCTCGCCGGCCGCCTGCCAACTGTCGATGGTGCTGAGCGGCATGGCGCTGGCCTTCGATTCGACCCGGCCGGGGACGATCGAGGACATCGTCTTTCCCCAGCCGTTGAGCGTCCCGGACGATCCGCAGGAGGCTCCCACCGTCCATCTGGTGTTGACCCCCGAGGAGGGCGACGCGCCGCGTTCCACCTTCCGGCTGATCAGCTTCCACGGGGGGCACCCGCAGGAGAAGCCCGGCACCCACGCCAGCGGCGTGATCGATTTTCCCGCCGGTGAGGAGCGCGAAGTCGCCCTGGAGTCGTTGCAACAGCGCTACCCGGAGGCGGTCGACGTCGCCTCGATCTACGCCGCGGCGGCCCAGCGCCAGATCCTCCTGGGCCCGGAGTTCCGCTGGCTGTCGCGCCTCTGGCGGGGCGCCGACGGGGCCTTGGGGAAGCTGCGCGCACCGGCCACCCTCGGCGGCCTCACCGACTACGTATTGCACCCGGGAATCCTGGACGCCTGTTTCCAGGTGGCCGGCTCGACGGTCAACGACAGCGAGACCCGCCTCCCCTTCGCCATCGAACGGTTCCGTCTCCATCGGCCGGCCAGGGGACAGGAGTGGTGGTGCCACGCCGAGCAGCGCGGCGAGCAGAAGTGGGATATCGGGCTGTTCGACGCGGACGGCCGGCGGGTGGCGGAGATCGTCGGCTTCGAGGTGCGCTCGGCACCGCAAGGGCTGTCGCAGTCGCTCTACGCCCTCGCCTGGGAGCAGGCGCCGCTGGAGAACGGCGGCCCGGAGCAGGAGGCAATGCACCCCGCCTCGGCGGCCTGGGTCGTCTTCGGCGCGGATCGTCCGCTGACCGCGGCGCTGGTCGACCGGCTGGGCGCGCTCGGCCGGCGGGTCGTCCTGGTGCAGGCCGACGCCCCCGCGGACGTGGCGGGAGACGGCGATGTGCGGCGTGTGACCATCGATGCGGAGCGCCCCGAGGCCTATCGACAGCTGTTGGCGGGCGTGATGAGCGACGGAGGGTGTGCCGGGGTGGTCTACCTGTGGGGCATGGAGGGCCCCCCGGCGGCGGCCACCCCGATCCCGCAGCAGACGGTCGAGCTCTCCACAGGACTGCTCCACCTCACCCAAGCCATGGCGGAGCTGGAGAGCGGCGCCCGGCTGTGGCTGGTCACCCGCGGCTGTCAGCATCTCGCCCCGCCCGAGGCCGGCGGAGAGGGTGCGCCGGCGGACCTGGCCGATGCCGGCCATCGCGCCAATCAGGGCGCCCTGTGGGGACTGGCGCGCACCGTCCACTACGAGTATCCCCAGCTCCACTGCGGCTGCATCGATCTCACCGCGGAGACGCCGCCGGAGGCGACCGCGTGGGTCGACGAACTGCTGGCCGAGGGGCCGGAGAACCAGCTCGTCTACCGCGGCGACCAACGCCACGTCGCCCGCCTGCTGCCGTGGAAACCCGCGGCACAGGCCGCGACCCAACCCCAGCAGGCGAGGCTGGCCGAGTACGGCGCCATCGACCATCTCCAACTCGTCCCGTTGCAGCGTCGAGCGCCGGGCCCCGGCGAGGTCGAAATCGAGGTCCGGGTGGCCGGGCTGAACTTCCGCGACGTGCTCAACACCCTCGGGATGCTCCAGCAGTACTACGCCGAGTCCCTGGACATCCATCAGGCGCGGGACATCCCCCTCGGCTTCGAGTGCGCGGGGGTGGTCGTCGCGGTGGGCGAGGGAGTGACGGGGCTGGCGGTGGGCGATGCGGTGATGGGGACCGTGCTCGGCAGCCTGGCCGACTACGCGGTGGCCTCGGCGGAGCTGCTGGCGCCGATCCCCGCCGGGATGAGCTTCGAGGAGGCGGCGACCATTCCGCTCGCCTTCCTCACCGCCTGGTATGCGCTGAAGCGGGTGGTCGACCTCCAGCCGGAGGAGCGCATCCTGATCCACGCCGCCGCGGGGGGCGTCGGCCAGGCGGCGGTGCAGATCGCGCGGGCCACCGGCGCGGAGCTCTTCGCCACGGCGAGCCCGCCGAAGTGGGAGTTCCTGAAGGGCCAGGGGGTGACCCATGTGATGAACTCGCGCACGCTCGACTTCGCCGAGGAGGTGATGGCGCTCACCGACGGCCGGGGCGTGGACGTGGTGCTGAACAGCCTCACCGGGGAGGTCATCGAGCGTAGCCTGTCGCTGCTCGGCGACGGCGGACGCTTCGTCGAGATCGGCAAGCTGGAGATCCGCTCGGCGGAGCAGGTGGCGGCCCGCCACCCCGGGGTCCGCTACTTCTCCTTCGATCTGGCCGACGCCATCGCGCAGGATGAGCGGCTGCTGCCGCAGATGTGGCGGGAACTGCTCGAACGGTTCGCCGACGGCCGGCTGCAACCGCTGCCCTACAAGCCCTTCGCCAAGGCGGAGATCGGTGACGCCTTCCGCTACATGCAGCAGGCGCGGCACCTCGGCAAGGTGGTGCTCACCTTCGCCCGGGATGGCGGGGCCGCCAACGCCCTGCCGCTCAAGGCGGAGGCGAGCTATCTGATCACCGGCGGCTTGGGCGGGCTGGGCCTGCACATCGCCAGGACGCTGGTGGAGGGCGGCGCCCGCCAGCTGGTGCTGAGCGGCCGCCGCGACCGGCCGTCCGCCGACGCCGCGCAGGCGATCCGCCAGCTGGAGGAGGACGGCGCGACGATCCATATCGTGGCGGCGGACATCGGCGACCCGGAGGCGGTGCGCAGCCTGGTGGAGCGTTGCCAGGAGATCGCGCCGCTGAAGGGGGTGGTGCACGCGGCGGGGGTGCTCGACGACGGCGTGCTGGGGCAGCAGAGCCGCGCCCGTTTCGAGAAGGTGATGGCGCCCAAGGTGGCGGGCAGCTGGTACCTGCACCAATCCACCCAAGGGCTGCCGCTGGATTTCCTGGTCTGCTTCTCCTCCGTCGCCTCGCTCCTCGGCTCCCCCGGACAGGGCAACTACGCGGCGGCCAACGGCTTCATGGACGCCCTGATGCGCCAGCGGCGCGACGGCGGCCTCCCCGGCATCGCCATCCACTGGGGGCCGTGGGGCGAGGTCGGCATGGCCGTGGAGCAGAAGCAGCGGATGCAGGCCCAGGGGATCGGCCTCATCGCGCCGCAGCAGGGGACGTCGATCTTCACCTATCTGCTGGAAAACGATGCGACGGGCATCGGGGTGCTGCCGGTCAACTGGTCACGCTACCCGACCACCCTGCCGCTGCTCGCCCATCTGCAGGGGGACGCCGCGGAACCCTCCGCCGCCGAGCCCGCCGACGCCTTCCTGCAGCAGTTGGAGTCCGCGCCGCCGGAAGAGCGACTTGCCCTGCTAGAGGGGCATCTGCAAGAGCAAGTGGCCCATGTGCTGGGGCAGCGCGATCACCAGCGCATCTCCACCGCCGACCCGTTCTCCGCGCTGGGCGTCGATTCGCTGATGAGCGTGGAGCTGCGCAACCAGCTGCAGAAGAGCCTCGGCGGCCACCACCTGCCCGCCACCATCGTCTTCGACTACCCCTCCATCGCGGCCCTCGCCGCCCACCTGTTGCAAGAGATCGTGCAGACCCCGGAGCCGACCGCCGAGGCGGCCCCCGCCGAACCGGATCGGCCCGCCGCGGAGGCGGCCGTGCCGGCCGGCGACGCGGTGGCCGATCTGTTGTGGCAGGAGTTGATGGAAATCGATACCGAGAAGGAAGCGTGACGTGAACAGCCATGCGGTAGACCCCAGCGAGCTGATGAGCCGGGCGCTGGCCGAGCTGAAGGAGATGCGGACCAAGCTCAAGCGTCACGAAAATGCCCGCAACGAGCCGATCGCCATCGTCGGCATGGGCTGCCGCTTTCCGGGGGCGGACACCCCCGAGGCGCTGTGGGAGATGCTCTGCGCCGGCGGCGACGGCATCACCGAGGTCCCCGCGGAGCGCTGGGACATCGACGCCCTGTATGACCCGGACCCGCAGGCCAGGGGCCGCATGGTGACCCGCTGCGGCGGCTTCCTGCGCGGGATCGACCGCTTCGACCCGCTCTTCTTCGGCCTCTCGCCCCGCGAGGCAACGGGCCTCGATCCGCAGCAGCGCCTGCTGCTCGAGGTCAGCTGGGAGGCGCTGGAGGGCGCGGCGATCGTGCCGAAGAGCCTGGTCGGCAGCCGCACCGGGGTGTTCGTCGGGATCACCGGCAGCGAGTACCTCCAGCAACTGCTGGAGGGGGGGCTGGAGGGGATCGACGGCAACATGGCGACCGGCACCGCGCACAGCACGGCGAGCGGCCGCCTCTCCTACCTGCTGGGGTTGCAGGGGCCGAGCATCGCCCTCGACACCGCCTGCTCCTCCTCCCTGGTGGCGATCCACCTGGCGATGGCGAGCCTGCGCGGCGGGGAGTGCGACCTCGCCCTGGCGGGCGGCACCCAGCTGATCCTCTCGCCGGAGCACACCATCAGCTTCTCCCGGGCCGGCATGCTGGCGCCCGACGGCCGCTGCAAGACCTTCGACGCGGCGGCCGACGGCTACGTGCGCGGCGAGGGGTGCGGCGTGGTGGTCCTCAAGCGGCTCGCCGACGCGCTGGCCGACGGCGACCCGATCGTCGCCCTGCTGCGCGGCAGCGCGACCAACCAGGACGGACGCACCAACGGCCTGACCGCGCCCAACGGCCCGTCGCAACAGGCGGTCATCCGCCAGGCGCTGAGCAATGCCCGGGTCACCCCGGCGGAGGTCGGCTACATCGAGGCCCACGGCACCGGGACCCAGCTCGGCGACCCGATCGAGGTGGGGGCGCTGGGGGCGGTCTTCGGCCGCGAGCGGCAACGGCCGCTGCTGATCGGCTCGATCAAGAGCAACATGGGGCACCTGGAGATCAGCGCCGGCATCGCAGGGGTGGTGAAGGCGGCGCTCGCGGTGCGCCACGGGGAGATCCCGCCCAATCTCCACTTCCACACCCCCAACCCCCACATCCCGTGGCAGCAGTGGCCGTTCGAGGTGCCGACCCGCACGGCGCCGTGGCCGCTGGAGCAGCGCATCGCCGGGGTGAGCTCCTTCAGCTTCAGCGGAACCAACGCCCACGTGGTGGTCGCCCAGGCCCCCGATATCGAAAGCGCCGAAGCCGGGTCCGCACCCGCCGGAGGGGTGCCCTCCCCCCCCTGGCACCTCCTCACCCTGTCGGCGCGCAACGAGCCGGCGCTACGCGAGTCGGCGCAGCGCCATCACGCCTTCCTCGCCCGCCACCCGGCGGCGAACCTGGCGGACGTCTGCCATACCACCCAGGTCGGGCGCACCCACTTCGATCATCGCCTCGCCATCGCCGCGCAATCCGCGGAGCAGCTGAGCGAGCGGCTGGAACACTACATCAACGGCGAACGCGCGCCCACGGCCGCGCTGGCCGCCGCCGGCCAGCGCCCGCCGAAGATCGCCTTCCTGTTTACCGGCCAGGGTGCGCAATACGTCGCCATGGGCCGCGAGCTGTACGCACGGCAGCCGGTCTTCCGCGACGCCCTGGACGCCTGCGCGGCGCTGCTGGAGCCCCATCTGGAGCGCTCGCTGCTCGAACTCCTCTACCCCGATTCCGCGACGGACGAGGCGACGGCGCCGATCCACCAGACGGCGAACAGCCAGCCGGCCCTCTTCGCCATCGAATACGCCCTGTGCCAGCTCTGGAAGTCGTGGGGCATCGCCCCCGACGTGGTGATGGGACACAGCGTCGGCGAATACGTCGCGGCCTGCGTGGCGGGCGTCTTCTCCCTGGAGGAGGGGCTGCGGCTGATCGCGGCCCGCGCCCGCCTGATGCAGCGCTGCCAGCCGGGCCGCATGGTGGCGGTGATGGCGGAACGGGCGCGGCTCGAGCCGCTCGTCGCCGCCCACCGCGACGAGCTCGCCATCGCGGTGTTCAACGGGCCGCGCAACCTGGTGCTGTCGGGTCGCGCGGAGGCGGTGGAGGAGGTGCTCGCCACCCTGACCGCCGAAGGGATCGACTTCCGGCCGCTCACCGTCTCCCACGCCTTCCACTCCCCGCTGATGGAACCGATGCTGGAGGCGTTCGCGCAGGAGGCGGCGAAGGTGCGCTACGCCAAACCCAAGGTGCCGCTGATCTCCAACCTGACGGGCCAACTGGCCACCGACGAGGTGACCCGCGCCGACTACTGGGTGCGGCATGCGCGGGAGGCGGTGCGCTTCGCCGACGGCGTGGCCACCCTGCACCACCGGCAGGTCGACCTGCTGCTGGAGGTCGGCCCCAAGCCCACCCTGCTGGGCCTGGTCAAACCGATCATCGACCCGCCCCACGCCCCCGCCCTGCTGCCCAGCCTGCGCCAGGGGCAGGACGACTGGGCGGTGATCCTGCAAAGCCTCGGCGAGCTGTACCAGCACGGCGCCAAGATCGATTGGCGCGGCTTCAGCCAGCCCTACCGGCGCGCCAAGCTGGCCCTGCCCACCTACCCCTTCCAACGGGAGCGCTACTGGGTCGACCAAACCTCACCCGCCCCCCGGCGCCCGCAACGCACCGCCGGACGCCATCCGCTGCTCGGCGACCGCCGCAACGCCGTCGCCCGGCGCCCCGACCAGCTCATCTGGGAAAACGAGATCGAGCACCGGGAGATCGCGGACGTCGCCGGCCATCGGCTGTGGGGCCGCGCCGTGCTGCCCGCCGCCGCCTACATGGAGATGCTGTTGAGCGCCGCCCGGGAGGCGTATGGCGCAGGCCTCCCCGCGATCACGGAGATGGCGCTGCATCAACCGTTTTTCATACCGGAGCGGGAGAGCCGGCTGGTGCAGACGATCCTCGCCCGCGAGCCCGGCGACGCCGCCGCCGCGGGGGGCGACGGGAAGAGGCGCTGCGGCGTCGAGATCCATAGCCGCCCGGCGCAGCCGAGCGATGCCGAGTGGGTGCTGCACGCGACCGCCCGCGTGGAGATGGACCAGGGAGAGCGCCAGTGAAATTCGGTCTCATGTTCTTCGCCTCCGGCGAAGACGACGTCAAGCGGAACAAGTACGAGTTGATCGTCGAGGGGGCGCGATTCGGCGACCGGAACGGTTTCTCCACGGTGTGGGTGCCGGAGCGCCACTTCACGCCGATGGGCTGCCTCTACCCGAACCCGGCGGTGCTCCACGCCGCCCTGGCCCGCGAGACCGCGCAGATCCGGCTCAACGCCGGCAGCGTCGTCGCCGCCCTGCACCACCCGCTACGCATCGCCGAAGAGTGGTCGCTGGTGGACAACCTCTCCGACGGGCGGATCGGCCTCTCCTTCGTCTCCGGCTGGAACCCCACCGACTTCGCCTTCTTCCCGGAGCGCTATGCGCAGCGTCATCAAGAGATGTACCGCGCCATCGACACGGTGCAGCGGCTGTGGCGGGGCGAGTCGATCGATATCACCGACGGCAACGGCCGGCCGGCGCAGGTGCGGACCTACCCGACGCCGCTGCAGAAGGAGCTGCCGTTCTGGGTGACCGCCGCCGCCAGCAGCGAGACCTTCCGCCGCGCCGGCGAGGTGGGCGGCAACCTGCTGACCCACATGATGGACTGCTCGGTCGAGCAGCTCGCCGAGAAGATCGCGATCTACCGCCAAGGGCGGGCGCAGGGGGGCCACGACGCGGCGGCGGGCGAGGTCTCGCTGATGCTGCACACCTTCGTCGGCCCCGACCTGGAGGAGGTCCACGGGAAGATCCGCCAGCCCTACTGCCAATACCTCAAGGCCAACAAGGGGCTGGTCAAGGGCTTCGCCGGCAGCCGCGGACGGGAGGTGGACCTGGATCAGCTCTCGGCGCAGGAGCTAGACGACTTCTACCACTTCCTCTACGACCGCTTCGCCACCAGCCGGGGATTGATCGGCACGCCGGAGAGCTGTCAGCCCCTGCTGGCGCAATTGGCCGGGATCGGCGTGACCGAGATCGCCTGCCTGCTCGACTTCGGCGCGAGCGCGGAGCTGATCGCGGACCACCTCCCCTATCTGCTCCAGCTCAAGGAGCGTTATGCGGCGCTCAACGCAGACAAGGCGCCGCCGACGCCAACCCTCTTCAGCGCGAGCCCCAAGGCGGCCGATGCCGCGTCCACGCCGCCGCCCGAGACGGTCGAAGCGACGGAACGGACGCCGGCGCAGACGCTTCCGCGCGAGGCGATCCGGTCGCGATGCGCGGAGCGGATCCCCGGCGAGCGCTTCTACGACGACCTCCAGGAGCACGGCGTAACGCTGGACTCGTCCTTTCGCGGGGTCGAGGAGATCTGGCGCGGCGACCGCGAGGCGTTGGCCAGGGTGAC
This sequence comes from Endothiovibrio diazotrophicus, assembly GCF_054657215.1. Taxonomy (NCBI): domain Bacteria; kingdom Pseudomonadati; phylum Pseudomonadota; class Gammaproteobacteria; order Chromatiales; family Thioalkalispiraceae; genus Endothiovibrio; species Endothiovibrio diazotrophicus. The sequence goes on along the minus strand of NZ_BAAHXB010000028.1, from coordinate 34,985 downwards.
GCTCCCCGCGGCGCTGAACGGCGCCACCGCCGGCTACGGCGTCCACCCCGCCTTCCTCGACGCCTGCATCCAGGTGGTCACCGCCACCCTCCCCCGGGAGGGCCCGCTCGACGGGGCGATCTACCTCCCGACCGGGCTGCGCAGGATGCGCATGCACCGCCCGCTCGATGCGCGGATCTGGAGCCATGTGCGGCTGCACGACAGCGACGGCGAGCGGGTCGAGGGCGATATCGCGCTCTACGACGACGACGGGGAGCTGGTCGCCCAGCTCTCCGGCTTCCGGATGCAACGCATCCAGTCGCAGGCGCTGCACCCGACCGCCGGCGACGACCCGGCGCAGGCGGCGTGGCGGGAGTGGCTCTACCGGGTGAGCTGGCAGCCGCGCCCGAGCTGGCACCGCTCGCCCGACGAGCGGCCGCCGCTGGATGCGCTGCGCCGGCGCCTCGCCGAAAAATCCACGCAACTGCTCGCCACGGCGACCGGCCTGCCCGAACAGGAGGAGGCGTTGCGCCGCCTGGAGGAGGTCAGCCTGCACTACGTGCTGCAGGCGTTCGCGGCGTCGGGGCTGGCGTTGCAGGTGGGGGAGCGCTGGTCCACCGCGCAGCTCGCGCAGCGGCTGGAGCTCCTCCCCCAATACCGGCGGCTGCTCGATCGCCTGCTGGAGATGCTGGCGGAGGGCGGGATCGTCGCCGAGCGGGAGGGGGTCTGGCAGGTCGTCGCGACGCCGCCGGACGAGCCGCCCGCGCCGCTGATCGCGGCGTTGCAGGCGAGCTACGGCGAGGTCGCCGGCGCCTGCCTGACGCTGCTCGAGCGCTGCGCCGCGCCGCTGGGCGCGGTCCTGCGCGGCGAGCAGGACCCGGTGGCGCTGCTCTTCCCCGACGGCGACGCGACCACGGTGACCCAGCTCTACCAGGAGCTGCCGGCGGCCCGCGTGATGAACGCCCTGGTCCTGGAGAGCGTCCTCGACGCCGTCGAGCACCTCCCCGCCGGCCGCGGCCTGCGCATCCTGGAGGTGGGCGCCGGCACCGGCGGCACCACCTCGTGGCTGCTGCCGCACCTGCCGGCGGAGCGGACCGAATACCTGTTCACCGACGTCGGCGCGCTCTTTACCGCCAAGGCGCAGGGCCGCTTCGCCGACTACGACTTCATCCACTATCGCACCCTGGACATCGAGCGCTCCCCCGCCGACCAGGGCTTCCCGGCGCAGCAGTACGACATCGTCATCGCCGCCAACGTGCTGCACGCGACCTGCGACCTGCGGGAGTCGCTGGCCCACATCCGCCAACTCCTCACCCCGGGCGGCGAGCTGATCCTGCTGGAGGCCACCGGCCGCAAGCGCTGGCTCGACCTCACCTTCGGCCTCACCGACGGCTGGTGGCGCTTCGACGACGAGCGCGACCACCACCCGCTGCTGACCACGGAGGAGTGGCAGGCGCTGCTGGGCGAATGCGGCTTCCCCGAGGTGGCGGTCACGCCCGCCAGCCCGCAGCAGCGGCAACCGCTGGGGCAGAGCGTGATCGTCGCCCGCGCGGAGCGCAGCCGCACCGCGCAAGCGCAGACCTGGCTGCTGCTGCGCGACGAGCAGGGGCTGGGCGAGGCGCTGGCCGCGCTGCTGCGCGAGCGTGGCGATCGGGTCGTCGAGGCCCACGCCGCCGACGCGTATCGGCAGATCGGCGACGACATCTTCCACCTTGACCCGCAGCGCGCCGACGACGTTCGCCAACTGCTGGCCGCCATTCCCGCCCCCGACGGCGTGATCCACCTGTGGAGCCTCGACTCTCCCCCGGCGGATGCAGAGGCGGAGCTGGACGGGGTGTTCACAAGGGGTTGCGGCTCCCTGCTGCATCTGACCCAGGCCTTGACCTCTTCGCGCCTGTGGGTGGTCACCCGCGGCGCCCAGGCGGTCGCCGACGGCGAGCGGCTCCCCGGCGTCGGCAGCGCCCCGCTGTGGGGGATGGCACGGGTCATCGCCCAGGAGCATCCGGAACTCGGCGTGAGCTGCATCGACCTGGATGGGGCGCAGGCCGCCGCGGCGCAGGCCGCCGCGCTGTGGGCGGAGATCGACACCGTCTTCCCCTTCGCGCCGCCGGAGAACCAGGTCGCGCTGCGCGACGGACGGCGCCACGTGGCCCGGCTGACCCATGCCCCGCCCACCGCTGCGCCAACCGCGCAAGCCCTCACCTGCCACCCGCAGGGCAGCTACCTGATCACCGGCGGGACCGGCGGGCTCGGCCTGCTGTGCGCGCGCTGGCTGGTGGAGCGCGGCGCGCGCCACCTGCTGCTGGCGGCGCGCAGCGCGCCGTCGCCGGAGGCGCAACGGCAGATCGACGCGCTGCGCGACGACGGGGCGACGGTGACGGTGACGCCGCTCGACGTCAGCGACCGCCGGCAGCTGGCCCGGCTCCTGGCGGCGATCGACCCGGCGACGCCGCTGCGCGGCGTCCTCCATCTGGCCAACGTGGTCGAGATCCAACTGCTCCGGCAGCAGTCGTGGGAGCGCTTCGCCAAGGCGCTGGCGGCCAAGGCCGCGGGGGCCTGGCACCTCCACGCGCTGACCCGGGAGACCCCCCTCGACTTCTGGATCGCCTTCTCCTCCATGGCGAGCCTCCTCGCCTACCGCGGACTGGCCGGCTACGGCGCCGCCAACGCCTTCCTCGACGGCCTCGCCCACCATCGCCAGGCGCAGGGCCTGCCCGCCCTGGTCGTCAACTGGGGGACCTGGTCCGAGGTGGGGCGCATGGCGCAGATGATCGAACAATCGCCGCAACGGCTCGCCGCGGGCGAACGGGTCATCGCCCCGCCCCAGGGTCTGCAAGCCCTGGAGCACCTGCTCCGGGAGGGCGCGGCGCAGCGCGGCGTGATGCCCATTGATTGGGCGGAGTTCCTGCGCGCGCAGGAGGTCAAGCCGGCCTTCTTCAACGAGCTGGAGGCGGCGCCCTCGGCGCCGGCGTCGAGCGCCGACGGCGCCATCCTGGAGCAGTGGCGGCTCGCCGCCGCCGATCGGCGGGAAGGGTTGATCCAGGAGCACCTGCACCGCTCGATCGCGACGGTGTTGCAACTGCCGGCAACGGAGCGCATCGCGCCGCAGCAGGCGCTGGTGCGTCTCGGCCTGGACTCGCTGATGGCGGTGGAGATCCGCAACCGGATCCGCAGCGACCTGCAGGTGGAGGTCCCGTTCGTCGATTTCCTCGGCGGCATGAGCCTCGCGCAGCTCACCGCCATCGTCCACGGCCAATTGAACGAGGGCCCGGAGACGGCGCCCGCCGCGGATCCGGCCCTGCCGCCGACGGACGGGCACAACCACACGGATGAGACGAAATGGGTGGAATTCACGCTATGAACAACGCACCTCCAACCCGCGAGGATGGGCCGGCGGCGGCCCATCGTCTGCTTCGGGATCTCGAAGCGAAGGCGGTACAGCTCTGGGTGGAGGGGGAGAAGCTGCGTTGCCGCGCCCCGGAGGGGGTGCTGGCCCCCGCCCTGTTCGCGGAGATCCAACGACACAAGGACGCACTGCTGGAGATCCTGCAACGGCGCGAGCACAGCTACCCGCTCTCCCTCGGCCAGCGGGCGCTCTGGTTCATCCACCAGTTGGCGCCGGAGAACCCCGCCTACAACGTGATGTACGCCCTGCGCCTGATCGACGGGCTGGAGCCGGCCACCCTCGAGCGGGCCGCCCGCACGCTGCTCGAACGCCACCCCAGCCTGCGCACCACCTACCACTACCGGGAGGAGGGGCCGATCCAGCAGGTGCGGCCGGCCGACGATTTCAGCGCCGACTACTTCGTGCAGGTCGACGGCGACGCGGACCGCCGCGACTGGCGGCGCTGGGCCGAGGAGGAGGCCGACCGCCCCTTCGACCTGGAGAACGGGCCGGTGCTGCGTCTGCGCCTGTGGCGGCAGGCGGCCGACAAGGCGGGGGAGCCGCACACCTTCATCCTGCTGGTGGTGATCCACCACATCGTGGCCGACCTGGTCTCTCTGCGCGTGGTGCTCGAAGAGCTGGAGATGCTCTACCGTGCGCTGCTCCAGGATCGCGCCCCCGCCGCCGCCCCCCCCTTCAGCTATCGCGACTACGTCACCTGGGAGAGCGATCACCTGCAGCGCGACGGCGCACGCCTGGAGGCGTACTGGCTGCAGCAGCTCGCGGGCGAGCTGGCCCCGCTGAACCTGCCCACCGACCGCCCCCGACCGCCCGTCCAGACCTACTTCGGGGCGGAGCACACCTTCACGCTCGACGCGGAGCTGAACCGGCAGCTGCGCGCCCTGGCGCGGGCCAACGACGTCACCCTCTACGTGGTGATGCTGGCGGCCTTCCAGGTCCTGCTGCACCGCTACAGCGGCCAGCAAGACATCCTCGTCGGCACGCCGGTGGACAACCGCAGCGAGGAGCGGTTCGCGCGGACCATCGGCTACTACGTCAACCCGGTGGTGCTGCGCACCGAGCTTTCGGGCGAGCTCTCCTTCGCCGCGCTGCTCCCCCGCGTGCGCGACGTCGTGCTCGGCGCGATCGGGCACAAGGCCTACCCGTTCCCGTTGCTGGTCGAGAAGCTGCAGCCCGAGCGCGACCCCTCCCGCTCCCCCATCTTCCAGGTCGAGTTCATCTGGGACCAGTTCCTGGCGCCGATCTACACCACCGGCGAGTTGGTCGCCGAGACCCTGCACACCGGACAGCGCGGTTCCGAGTTCGACCTCTCGCTGACCATCTTCGACATGGACGACGCGCTGAAGGCCGGCCTGCGCTACAACCGCGACCTGTTCGACGCCGGCACCATCGAGCGCATGGGCCGCTATCTCACCGCCGTGCTCGAGGGGGTGGTCGCCGATCCCGCCCGGCCGATCGCCGAACTGCCCCTGATGGACGAAGCGGAGCGGCGCAGGATCCTCCTCGACTGGAACGACACCGCCCGGGAGTATCCCCGGCACCAGGGGGTCCACACCCTGTTCGAGGAGCAGGCGGCGCGCACGCCGCAGGCCACCGCCCTGCTCTTCGACGAGCGCAAAGGCGCCGCCCCCCTCACCCTGACCTACCGGGAGCTGAACGAGCGGGCCAACCGGCTGGCCCACCACCTGCTCGCCCTCGGCGTGGAGGCCGAGACCCTGGTCGGCATCTACCTGGAGCGTTCGCCGGAGCTGCTGGTGGCGCTGCTCGGCGTGCTCAAGGCCGGGGCGGCCTACCTCCCGATGGACCCCGACTACCCGGCCGAGCGCGTCGCCTACATGCTGGAGAACTCGGCGGCGCCCATCGTCCTCACCCGCCAGGCACGGCGCCGCGACCTCCCGGCGCAGGGTGCCACCATCGTCGAGATCGACGGCGACGGGCCGGCGATCGCCCAGCGCAGCGCCGGGAATCCCGCGCGGGCCGTCGATCCGCACCAACTCGCCTACGTGATCTACACCTCCGGCTCCACCGGCAAGCCGAAGGGCGTGATGGTCTGCCACAACAACGTGGTGAACTTCTTCGCCGGCATGGACGAGCGCATCCCCCACGAGGCCGGCGACACCTGGCTGGCGGTCACCAGCCTGTCGTTCGACATCTCGGTGCTGGAGCTCTTCTGGACCCTGACCCGCGGCCTGCGGGTGGTGCTCTACGCCCGGCCCGACGCGGCGCCCTCCGCCGCCCGCGCCGGCGCGCCGCCCGACCGCCCGATCGACTTCAGTCTCTTCTACTTCGCGCGGGAGGGCGACGGGGAGGAGGCCGAGCCGGGCAGCGCCTACCGGTTGCTGCTCGACGGGGCACGCTTCGCCGACGAGCACGGCTTCGCCGCGGTGTGGACCCCGGAGCGCCACTTCCACGCCTTCGGCGGCGCCTACCCCAACCCCGCGATCACCAGCGCCGCCATCGCCGCGGTGACCCGGCGGGTGCAGCTGCGGGCGGGAAGCTGCGTGCTCCCGCTGCACCACCCGATCCGCGTCGCCGAGGAGTGGGGGCTGGTGGACAACCTCTCCAACGGGCGCGTCGGCATCGGCTTCGCCGCCGGCTGGCAGCCCAACGACTTCGTCCTGCAACCGACCCACCACGCCGAACGCGGCGAGATCATGTTCCGCGAGATCGAGACGGTGAAGCGGCTGTGGCGCGGCGAGGCGGTCGACTTTCCGGGGGTGCGCGGCGAGGCGGTACCGGTCAGGACCTTCCCGCGCCCGGTGCAGGCGGAGCTGCCGGTGTGGATCACCGCATCGGGCAACCCGGAGACCTTCCGGCGGGCGGGAGAGGGCGGGTATCACATCCTCACCCACCTGCTCAACCAGGACTTCAAGCACCTGGAGGAGAACCTGCGCATCTACCGCTCGGCGTGGACGGCGGCGGGCCATGCCGGGGCCGGGCAGGCCACGGTCATGCTCCACACCTTCGTCGGCGAGGAGGTCGAGGCGGTGCGCGAGACGGTGCGCCAGCCGATGACCGACTACCTGCGCAGCGCCAGCCACCTGGTCGGCCAGGCCGCGTGGAGCCTGGCGCCGGTCCAACCGCGGGCGGGCGAAACCGCGGAGGAGACCGCGGGGCGCTACGCGGAGGAGCGGATCGGCGAGGAGGACATGGAGACGCTGCTCGCCCTCGCCTTCGACCGCTATTTCGAGGGCAACGCGCTCTTCGGCACCCCGCAGTCGTGCCTCGGGATGGTCGACCGGCTGAAGGCGATCGGCGTCGACGAGATCGCCTGCCTCATCGATTTCGGCGTGCCCGGCGAGCAGGTGCTCGAGCACCTGGGGCATCTCGACCGGCTGCGGGTGCTCGCCAATGCCGAGGGCGCGCGGGCCGATGGCGAAGCGGCCGGCGCGGCAGCCGGTGAGGAGGAGCGCTACTCCATCCCCGAGCTGATCGAGCGCCACCAGGTGACCCACTTCCAGTGCACCCCGTCGATGGCGACGATGCTTCTCGAAGAGGGCGACCCGCCCCTGCACCGCCTGAAGGCGATGATGGTCGGCGGCGAGGCGCTGCCCGCGGCCCTGGCGGAGCGGCTGAAGCGGCTGCTGGCGGGTGATCTGGTCAACATGTACGGCCCGACCGAGACCACCATCTGGTCGTCGACCCACCGGGTCAACGGCAGCACCCCGCCGGGACTCCCCAGCGTGCCGATCGGCAGGCCCATCGCCAACACCCGGATGTACATCGTCGACGAGCGGTTGCAGCCGGTGCCGGTAGACCTGCCGGGGGAGCTGATCATCGGCGGCGACGGCGTCGCCCGCGGCTATCTGCACCAGCCGGAGCTCACCCGGCAGCGCTTCATCGAACTCCCGCGCGGCCACTGGGGCGCCCCCGCAGGCGCAAACGGCGAGACGACGGGGGACGACGCGGCGTTGCAGCGTCTCTACCGCACCGGTGACCTGGCGCGCTACCTGCCGAACGGCGACATCGAATTCCTCGGCCGCAACGACTTCCAGGTGAAGATCCGCGGCCACCGCATCGAGCTGGGGGAGATCGAGGCGGTGCTCGGCCAGCACCCCGCGGTGCGCGAGGCGGTGGTGGCGGCGCGGCAGGACAGCGGCGGCGAGCCGCGGCTGGTCGCCTACGTGGTGGCCGCGCAAGCGGGCCCGCCCGCCGGGGATGGGCGGCCCGACGGCGTGGATCCCGAGGGCCTGCGCAAGTTCCTGGAGGCGAAGCTGCCGAACTACATGATCCCCTCCGCCTTCGTCCCGCTGGCGGCGCTGCCGCTGACCTTGAACGGGAAGACCGATCGCCGCGCACTGCCGGCGGTGGACCCCAAGGAGTTGAGCGCCCAGCTCCCCTACACGCCGCCGCGCACCCCCACGGAGCAGGTGGTGGCGGAGCTCTACGGCGAGGTGTTGAACGTCGACCAGGTGGGCATCCACCACAACTTCTTCGCGCTGGGCGGACACTCGCTGCTGGCGACGCGGGCGATCGTGCGCATTCGCGACCGCTTCCAGACCAGCCTGCCGCTACACCGCTTCTTCGAGAAACCCACCGTGGCGCAGATCGCGGAGCACATCGACGACATCCAGTTGACCCAATCACTGCAACAGGCCCCTGGCAACGGAACCCGACAGGACCAAGACCAGCGGCAACGGGGAAGATTATGAAATCCATTCGAGCGTTTTTGGCGGATCTGAATCGCCTGGATATCCAGGTCTGGGACGACGACGGTTATCTGGGCTACAGCGCACCCGACGGCGCATTGACCCCGCAACGGTTCGAAGAACTGAAATCGCGCAAGGAGGAGGTGCTGGCGTTCCTGCGCCAGGCGAATGGCGGTGAGGGGGGCACGACCATCGACCCGGCACCGCGGGTGGGCCACTACCCGCTCTCCTTCGCGCAGCAGCGGCTGTGGTTCCTCGACCAGCAGGACGGCCCCAACGCCACCTACGTCATCCCGGTGGTGATCCACCTGCGCGGCGCCCTCAAGCCCGAGATGCTGGAGCGGAGCATGCGCGAGATCGTGCGGCGCCACGACAGCCTGCGCACCATCTTCCGCACCGTCGAGGGCGAAATCCGCCAGGTGGTTCGCGACTCGTCCGAGTTCCACCTGAAACTCGTCGACCTGGCCTCGCTACCGGCCAACGAGCGGCCGGCGGAGGTGGAGCGGCTGACCGCGGAAGAGGCGCAGCGGCCGTTCAGGCTCGACGACGACCTGATGCTGCGCAGCACCCTGCTCCGCCTCGGCGCGGCCGAAGGGCCGCAGGACGCCCCCGCCGAGGAGGAGTACGTGCTGCTGGTGACCCTGCACCACATCGTCTCCGACGGCTCCTCCATCGGCGTCTTCTTCCGCGAGCTCGCCGCCCTCTACAACGCCGCCGTGCGCGGCGAGCCCTCCCCCCTGGCGGAGCTGCCGATCCAGTTCATCGACTTCACCAGCTGGCAGCGGGAGTGGCTGGAGGACCAGCGCAACACCCGGCAGCTCGCCTTCTGGGAGAAACAGTTGGGCGGCGAACTGCCGACCCTGGACATCCCGCTGGACCACCCGCGCAGCGCGCACACCCCGTTCGAGGCGGGACACCTGCTGGTGGCCCTGCCCCGGTCGCTCGGCCGCTCGCTCAAGGAGCTCGGCAACCGCCACGGGGTGACCCTCTACATCGCCTTGCTGAGCGCCTTCAAGGTGCTGCTGGCACGCCTGGCGAATCAGCGGGACATCGTCGTCGGCTCGCCCATCGCCGGGCGCAACCGCACCGAGCTGGAGGCGCTGATCGGCTTCTTCATCCAGGTGGTGGTGCTGCGCAGCGACCTCTCCGGCAACCCGACCTTCGCCGAGCTGATGGCGCGGGTGAAGCAGGTGACCCTGGACGCCCACGCCAATCAGGAGGCCCCCTTCGAAAAGATCGTGGAGATCCTGCAGCCGACCCGCAACCTCAACCACAACCCGCTGTTCCAGGTCCTCTTCAACATGCTGCCCGACCTGGCCCCCGACCCGCTGGACGGCGTCACCATCGACGACTTCAACGCCACCCAGACCCCGCCCAAGTTCGACCTGACCCTCTACGTGCGGGAGCGGGCCGACGAGATCGAACTGCAGACGGTCTACAACCGCGCCCTCTTCACCGAAAAGCGCATCCGCACCATCCTCGACCAGTATCAGCACCTGCTGGAGCAGGTCGCGGCCGACGTCTCCCGTCCGATCGACGACTACAGCCTGGTGACGCCCCGCGCCGCGGCGTTCCTGCCCGACCCCCGCCAGCCCCTGCCCGCGCCCGTCCACCCGCCGATGGCGGGCTGGATCAGCGAGTGGGCCGGGCGCACCCCGGAGCAGACCGCGGTCGCCCACGGCACCCGGCAGTGGAGCTATCGCGAGCTGGTGGCGGGGGCGGAGGCGATCGCCCACACCCTGCGGGCGAACGGTCTCGCCGCGGGCGAGGTGGTGGCGATCCACGGGGAGCGCAGCTTCGGTCTGGTGGCCGCCCTGCTCGGCGTGCTCTACGGCGGTGGCGTGGTGCTGCTCCTCGATCCCCGCCTGCCGCGCCGGCGGCGCGAGCGGATGCAGCAGCAGGCGCAGGCAAGGCAATTGCTGCGCGTCGGCGAGGACGAAGAGGAGCAGCAGTGGCTCGCCGAGCGGTTCCCGCGGATGGTGAGCGTCCCGTCGGATGCCCCGCTCCCCTCCCCCACGCCCGCCGCCCCCCTGCCGTCCGTCCCGGCGGAGGCGCCCGCCTACCTCTTCTTCACCTCGGGGAGCAGCGGCGAGCCGAAGGGCATCCTCGGCAACCACCGGGGGCTCTCCCACTTCCTGCACTGGCAGCGCGAGACCTTCGCCATCGAACCGGCGGACCGCTTCGGGCAGTTGACCGCGCTCTCCTTCGACGTGGTATTGCGGGACATCCTGCTGCCGCTGGTCAGCGGCGCCACCCTGGTGCTGCCCACCGAGGCGGACGAGATGGGGGGTGAGGCGATCCTGCGTTGGCTGGCCGAGCAGCGCATCACCCGCACCCATTCGGTGCCCTCCCTGGTCCAGTCGTGGCTGGCGAGCGCCCCGCCGGAGGTCTCGCCGGCGCAGCTGCGGACCCTCTTCCTCGCCGGCGAGCCGTTGACCGCCCAACTGGTTCGCCAGTGGCGGGAGCGCTTCCCGGAGGCCGGTGAGATCGTCAATCTCTACGGCCCCACGGAGACCACCCTGGCGAAGAGCTTCTACCGGGTTCCACAAGGGGCGCTGCCGGGCATCCAGCCGCTCGGCACGCCGCTGCCGGAGACCCAGCTGCTGGTCCTAGCCCGCATTTCTCACCAACCTCCTACTGCGGACGCCGATCCTCCCGCTGTGACGGGACGTGCTCCCTCCGGACTCCTCAACATAGGATCGACTATGCCTTCGTCGCCCTCCGGTCCGCTCTCGGCATCCATGCCTTCGCGGCATAAGGCCGATCCCTGGCCAAATCCGCGCGCCCCGTCACAGCGGGGTCTCGGCGCCCTCGCTACGGAGGTTGGTGAGAAATGCGGGCTAGACCACGCCCGCCTGTGCGGCGTGGGCGAGGTGGGCGAGATCGCCATCCGCACCCCGTTCCGCACCCTCGGTTACATCGACCAGGGCGACAAGAGCGGAGCGGAGACCTTCCTCCCCAACCCGTTCGGCGACGACCCCGCGGACCGCATCTACCTGACCGGCGACAGCGGGCGCTACCACCCGGACGGGCTGCTGGAGATCGTCGGACGCCTGGACGGCCAGGTGAAGATCCGCGGCGTGCGGATCGAACTGGGCGAGATCGAGGCGGCGCTCAACCAGCTCCCGGCGATCCGCCAGTCGGTGGTGGTCGCCCACGACCAGGGACGCGGCAAGCAGCTCGTCGCCTATGTGCTCCTGCACGACCTCGAGGCCGCCGCCGACGGGCAGAGCGGGACCATCGCCTCCAAGTGGCGCGGCACGCTGAGAAAACAGCTGCCCGACTACATGATCCCGAGCCGCTTCTTCGAGCTCGACGCGATCCCGCTCACCGCCAGCGGAAAGATCGACCGTCGCGCCCTGCCCGATCCGGCGTCGGCCAGGGTCATCGCGGAAAACCCCTTCGTCCTGCCGCGCACCCCGACCGAAACGACCGTCGCCGAGATCTGGAGCCGCATCCTGGAGCGGCCGCGGATCAGCGTCCACGACGACTTCTTCCACCTCGGGGGGCACTCGTTGATGGCGACCCAGGTGCTGGCCAAGATCCGCGAGACCTTCCAGATCGAACTCTCCATCCGCAGCATCTTCGAGCACTCGACGGTCGCCGCCCTGGTGGAGCACATCGAGACCGTGCGGCTCGCGCGGGAGATGGCGCCGGTCGGCCAGGCGCGGGACGGGGAGATCGAAGAGGCATGGTAGGGCCCGCCAGCGACGACCAGGATCGGGAGCAGGACCGGGACCAGGATCGGGACCAGCATCGGGAGCAGAACCGGGAGCTGATCCCGGATCTGATCCGCGAGCTGCATGGGCTCGGCGTCAAGTTGTGGGTGCAGGAGGGCCGCCTGCGCTCGCGGGCGCCCGAGGGGGCCCTCACGCCCGCTTTGCGTGCCCGCATCCAGGAGACGAAGGGGGAGATCGTCGACTACCTGCAGGAGACGCCGCAGCAGCAGGCCGCCATTCGGCCCGCCCCCCGCGAGCTCCCGCTGCCGCTGTCGTTCGCCCAGCAGCGCCTGTGGTTTCTGAACCAGTTGGAAGAGGGGAACGGCGCGGCCTACAACATGCCGTTCGTCTTCCGCATCCAGGGCCGGCTGGAGGTGGCGGCCCTGGAGGGCAGCCTGCGGGAGATCGTGCGGCGACACGAGAGCCTGCGCACGGTGTTCCACGTCGACCCCCCGGCGACCGACGGCGACAGCGACTCACCCCATCAAGAGACTCAACCGCAGATTAACGCAGATTTTCGCAGATTGGGCCGGGAACTCATCGGCGAAAATCTGCGAAAATCTGCGGTTCAATTCGAAGGGCAAGTAGTTACCGACGGCGAGGCGGATGGCGGGATCGATACCGGCGGTGTCCGCCAGGTCATCCGGGACGACGCCGAATTCAGCCTCTGCGTGGTCGATCTGCGGCACTCTGAGGAAGAGCGCGAGGCGACGATCGTCCGGCTGGCCGGTGAGGAGGCGCGGCGCCCCTTCGATCTGTCGCGCGACCTGATGATCCGCGCCACCCTGCTGCAATTGGCCGCGAGGCGCCAGACGCCGGAGGATCCGGAGTACGCGCTGCTGCTCACCTTCCACCACATCGCCTCCGACATCTGGTCGGTGGGGATCTTTCTGCGTGAACTCTCCACGCTCTACCGCGCGCGGCTGCAGGGGGCGCCCGCCCCGCTGCCGCCGCTGCCGGTGCAGTACGCCGACTTCGCCCTGTGGCAGCGGCAGCAGCTCCGCGGGGAGCGGCTGGAGGAGCAGCTCCGCTACTGGCGGGAGCGCTTGGCCGGCGCCCCGCCGCTGCTGGAGCTGCCCACCGACCGACCGCGTCCGCCAATGCAGACCTTCTCCGGCGGGCTGCACGGGCACGCGCTCGCCGCCGGGCTGACCGAGGCGCTGAAGGGACTGAGCCTGGAGGCCGGGGCCACCCTCTTCATGACCCTGGCGGCGGCCTTCCAGGTCCTGCTGATGCGCTACAGCCAGCAGGAGGACCTGGTGATCGGCACGCCGATCGCCAACCGCACCCGGGCGGCGGTCGAGCCGCTGATCGGCTCCTTCGTCAACACCCTGGTGCTGCGCACCGACCTCTCGGGCAACCCCTCCTTCCTGGAGCTGTTGCAGCGCGTGAAGGGCGGCGCACTGGACGCCTACCGCTACCAGGATCTGCCCTTCGAGGCGCTGGTCGAGGCGTTGCAGCCCGAGCGCCACCTCAGCTACTCCCCGCTGTTCCAGGTGATGTTCGCGCTGCAGAACGTGGCACTGGAGGCGCCCGCACTGCCCGAGGTGACCCTCTCCCTGGTGGAGCCGGAGGAGAGCACCGCCAAGTTCGATCTGCAGGTATCGATGATCGAGACGGCAGAGGGGCTGCGCGGGGTGTGGATCTTCAACCGCGACCTGTTCGAGCGGGAGACCATCGAACGCATGGCGGGCCACTTCGAGAACCTGCTGGCCGAGGTCGTCGAGCACCCCCGCCAGGAGATTCACCGGCTCGGCCTGCTGTCGCCGGGCGAGCGCCGGCGGATGATGGTGACCTGGAACGACACCACGCTGCCCTATCCGCAAGGGAAATCCATCCATCAGTGCTTCGAGGAGCAGGTCGCGCGGACCCCCGAGGCGATCGCGGTAACCTGCCACGAGAGCCTGGCGGGCGGGACGCCCGCCGGCGGGGGCGCCGGTTCCGACGGGCCCCGGCGGCTGACCTATCGGCAACTGAATGCGCGCGCGGATCGGCTGGCGCGCCACCTGCGTGGACTGGGGGCGGGCGACGACGCCCATCCCCTGGTGGGACTCTACCTCGACCGGACGGTGGAGCTGCTGGTCGGGCTGCTCGGCATCCTCAAGGCGGGGGCGGCCTACGTCCCGCTGGATCCGAGCTACCCCGACGAGCGGCTGGCCTTCATGCGGGAAGACGCCGACCTCCGCCTGGTGGTGAGCCAGCGGAGCCTGCGGCCCCGTCTGCCGGCGGATCTGCAGGTGGTGTGCCTGGACGGCGACGGGCAGGCGCCGGGCGACGAGGCGGAGGAGCGCGCCCAAGGGCGTGGCGATGGCCACGCGCCGCGGCGGGAGAGCGCGGCACACGGATTGGCCTATGTGATCTACACCTCGGGCTCCACCGGCAAGCCGAAGGGCGTGCAGATCACCCACCGCTCGGTGGTCAACTTCCTGCACGCGATGCAGCGCCAGCCGGGATTGGGTGCCGACGACGTGATGCTGGCGGTCACCACCCTCTCCTTCGACATCTCCGTGCTGGAGCTGTTCCTGCCGTGGACGGTCGGCGCGCAGGTACTCCTCGCCGGGCGGGAGACGGCGTCCGACGGCCAGCGGCTGCTCGCCCTGCTGGAGGAGAGCGGCGCCACCGCGATGCAGGCGACCCCCGCCACCTGGCGCATGCTGCTGGCCTGCGGCTGGCAGGGGAACGACCAGTTGAAGATCCTGTGCGGCGGGGAGGCGCTGCCGCGGCCGCTCGCGGCACAGCTCCTCGCTCGCGGCGAGAGCCTGTGGAACCTCTACGGGCCGACGGAGGCGACCATCTGGAGCACCCTGCAGCAGGTCCGCGAGGAGCCGGGGGCGCGGGAGGAGAGCGTGCCCATCGGTCGCCCGATCGGCAACACCCAGGTCTATATCCTCGATCCCTATCGCCAGCAGGTCCCGGTGGGCGTGGCGGGGGAGCTGTACATCGGCGGCGACGGCCTGGCGGCGGGCTATCTGAAGCGGCCGGAACTGACCGCGGAGCGGTTCATCGCCAACCCCTTCGGGGCGGGACGTCTGTACCGCACCGGCGACGGCTGCCGCTATCGCCCCGACGGCGCTATCGAATACCTCGGCCGGCTGGACGGCCAAGTCAAGGTGCAGGGCTTTCGCATCGAACTGGGCGAGATCGAGGCGGTGCTCGGCGACGCCCCCGCGGTGCGCGCCTGCGCGGTGGCCGCCCGGGCGGAGGGGGAGGAGAAACGGCTGGTCGCCTACGTCGTGGCGGACGACGCGGAGCGCTGCCGCCCCGGCGAGCTGCGCCGCTTCCTGCAGGCCCGGCTCCCCGGCTACATGGTGCCCAGCGCCTTCGTCCTGCTGGATGAGCTGCCGCTGACCCCCAACGGCAAGGTCGACCGCAAGGCGCTGCCGGCACCGGATGCCGCCAATCTGGGCCGGGAGACGCAGTACGCGCCGCCGCGCAACCCGACCGAAGAGGGCCTGGCGACGATCTGGCGCGATGTGCTGAAGATCGGGCGGATCGGGATCCACGACAGCTTCTTCACCCTCGGCGGCCACTCCCTGCTGGCCACCCAGGTGGTCTCGCGCATCCGTCGGCAGTTCGGGGTCCAGTTGCCCCTGCGCCGGCTCTTCACCCACCCGACCATCGCCGCGCTGGCCGCCGTGGTCGAGCCGGCCCGACGGGAGACGCAGACGGTGATCGGCCGGGTCGACCGGGGACAGCCGCTCCCGCTCTCCTTCGCCCAGCAGCGCCTCTGGTTCCTCCACCAGTTAGAGGGCGCCACGGCCACCTACAACATGCCGACGGCGACGCGCCTCACCGGCAAGCTGGACGCCGACGCGCTGAACTGGAGCCTGAACGAGGTGGTGCGGCGCCACGAGAGCCTGCGCACCCGCTTCGTGGCGGTCGACGGCGACGTGCATCAGGTGATCGATGAGGGCTCCCCGTTCGAGCTGCCGGTAACGGATCTGGAGCGGCTGGGCGATGAGGAACAGACGCGCGAGGTAGCGCGACTCGCCGCGCTGGAGGCCGACACGCCGTTCGACCTCTCCCGCGATCGGATGATCCGCGCGCGGCTGCTGCGGCTCGCGCCGGCGGCGTCGGTGCTGCTGTTGACCACCCACCACATCGCCTCCGACGGCTGGTCGGTCGGGGTGCTGGTACGCGAGCTGTCGGCCCTCTACCGGGCCCGCGTCGCCGGGCAGCCCCCCGCCCTCCCCGCGCTGCCGGTGCAGTATGCCGACTTCGCCCACTGGCAGCGGCAGTGGTTGCAGGGCGAGGTGTTGGAGCGGCAGCTCCGCTACTGGAAGGAGCAGCTGCGGGGCGTCCCTGCGCTGCTGGAGCTGCCCACCGACCGACCGCGACCGGCGATCCAGACCTTCAACGGCCGCCACCACGCCCAAGCGCTGCCCGACGCGTTGATCACCGGGCTGCGGGCGCTGAGCGTCGGCTGCGACACCACGCTGTTCATCGTCCTGCTGGCCGCGTTCAAGGTGCTGATGCTGCGCTACAGCGGACAGACCGACGTCGTGGTCGGGACGACCATCGCCAACCGCACCCGGGTCGAGATCGAGCCGCTGATCGGCTTCTTCGTCAACACCCTGGCGCTGCGCTCGGATCTCGGTGGCAACCCCGCCTTCCGCACGCTGTTGGAGCAGGTCAAGCGGGTCGCCCTGGAGGCCTACGGGCATCAGGACCTGCCCTTCGAGATG
Source organism: Endothiovibrio diazotrophicus (assembly GCF_054657215.1). NCBI lineage: Bacteria > Pseudomonadati > Pseudomonadota > Gammaproteobacteria > Chromatiales > Thioalkalispiraceae > Endothiovibrio > Endothiovibrio diazotrophicus. The sequence continues at coordinate 18,547 of NZ_BAAHXB010000028.1, read as the reverse complement.
CTGGTCGAGGCGCTCCACCCGGAGCGCAATCTCGGCCACACCCCCTTCTTCCAGGTGCTGTTCACCATGCAGAACGCGCCCATGGAGAGCATCGAGCTTGACGAGCTACGGCTCACCCCGCTCCCCGTCGAGACCCATACCGCCAAGTTCGACCTGATCATCTCCGCCAGCGAGACCGCCAACGGCTGGGTCGCGCAGTGGGAGTACAACAGCGACCTGTTCGAGGGCGCGACCATCGAGCGGATGGCGGACCACTATCGCACCCTGCTCGGCGCCATCGTCGCGGCGCCCGAGCAGCCGATCCAGGGCCTGCCGCTGATGGACGAGGCGGAGCGCCATCGGCTCCTGGTCGCCTGGAACCGGACCGGGACGGCCTATCCCAAGGAGCAGTGCATCCATCAACTGTTCGAGGCGCAGGCCGCGCGCACCCCCGAGGCGATCGCGGTGACCGACTTCCCGTCGTTCATGGGCGAGCCGACGGACGATTCGCCGCAGCGTCGGTTGACCTTCCGGCAACTGAACCGGCGGGCCAACCGGCTGGCCCACCGCCTGCGTGCCCTGGGGGTCGGCGCGGACGATTTCGTCGGCATCTGTGCCGAACGTTCGCCGGAGCTGCTGGTCGGCATCCTCGGGATATTGAAGGCGGGAGGGGCCTACCTGCCCCTCGATCCGGCCTATCCCCGGGAGCGTCTGGCGTTCATGTTGCGCGATGCCGGGGTCTCGATCCTGCTGACCCAGCAACGGCTGGCCGACACGGTGGCGCCGGCGCCCTCGGGAACCGTGATCCAGCTGGATCGCGACTGGGAGGAGATCGCGGCCTACCCCGACGACGATCCGCTGAACCGGACCCGGCCCGCCGATCTGGCCTACATGATCTACACCTCCGGATCGACCGGCACGCCGAAGGGGACGATGATTCCCCACCGGGGACTGGTCAACTATCTGTCGTGGTGCATCGAGGCCTACGACGTCACCGCCGGCGAAGGCGCCCCGGTCCACTCCTCGATCGGCTTCGACGCCACCATCACCAGCCTGTTCTCGCCCCTCCTGAGCGGCAGGCAGGTGGTGCTGCTCTCGGAGCGGGGGGAGCTGGAGGAGTTGGGCGCGTTGCTCTGTTCCGGCGGGCCCGAGCGGCGCTTCAGCCTGGTGAAGATCACCCCGGCGCACCTGGAGCTGCTGAGCCGGCTGGTCGCGGATCCCGAGCGCATCAACGCCAACGCCTTCATCATCGGCGGCGAGGCGCTGTACGCCAAGCAGGTGGGGTTCTACCGCCGCCACGCCCCGCGCAGCCGGCTGGTGAACGAGTACGGGCCTACCGAGACCGTGGTGGGTTGCTGCGTCTACCAGGTGCCCTCCTGCGAATCGATGCCGGAGCTCCCCGACCAGGCGGTCCCCATCGGCCGCCCGATCGCCAACACCCAGCTCTACGTCCTCGACGAAGAGCTCCAGCCGGTGCCCATCGGGGTCACCGGCGAGCTCTACATCGGCGGCGACGGCGTCGCCCGCGGCTACCACAACCGGCCGGAGCTGACCGCGGCGCGTTTCGTCGACAACCCCTTCGGGGCGGGGCGCCTGTACCGTACCGGTGATCGGGTGCGCCATCTGGCGGACGGCAATCTGGTGTTCCTCGGACGGATCGACCACCAGGTGAAGGTGCGCGGCTACCGCATCGAGCTCGGCGAGATCGAGGCGGTGCTGGCCGCCCACGGCACCATCCGCGAGGCCGCGGTGGTGGTGCGCGAGGACGCACCCGACGACAAGCAGCTGGTCGCCTATCTGACCCTGGCGCCGGTGCGGCAGAGCCTGCAGCGCGAACACGTGGCCGACTGGCAGCAGCTCTATGCCCAGACCTACGGCGGCCTCGAACCGGCTGGCGAAGCGGCCGGCGAGCCCTCCTTCAATCTCGCCGGATGGAGCAGCAGTTTTACCGGCGAGGCGATCCCCGAGGTGGAGATGGCGGAGTGGGTCGACCACACCGTCGCGGAGATCCTCGCGCTGCAAGCCGCAGAGGTGTACGAGATCGGCTGCGGCACCGGCCTGCTGCTGAGCCGTCTGGCCCCCCATTGCCGACGCTACGTGGGCGCGGACTTTTCGCCCCAGGCGCTGGCATACATCGAACGGCTGAAGGCCGATCGGCAGGCGCTCGCCTCCGTCTCCCTCTGCCGGCGGACCGCGGATGACTTCGCGGGACTGGAGGAGAACACCTTCGACCTGGTCATCATCAACTCGGTCGCGCAGTATTTCCCCAGCCTGGAGTATCTCCAGCAGGTGCTGGCCGGCGCGGTGAGGATCGTGCGCCCCAACGGCCACATCTACCTCGGCGACGTGCGCAATTTTTCCCTGCTCGACGCCTACCACGCGGCGGTGCAGCGCTTTCAGGCACCCGCCGAGTGGAGCCGGGAACAGCTCGCCCGCCAGATCCAGCGGCAGCTGCTGAACGAGGAGGAGCTGCTGATCGATCCGGCCTTTTTCCGTGCCCTGCCGCAGCAGTTGCCCGAGGTGGCGGGGGTGCGGGTCGCCCTCCAGCGCGGCCGTCACCACAACGAGCTGACCTGCTTCCGCTACCAGGTGACCTTGCGCCTGGCGGGCGACGAGGAGACGCCGGCAGCGCGCGAGGCCCCGGTGCCTGATTGGGATTGGCGGCAGAGCGGACTGACCCTGCCCCGCCTGCAACAGCAGTTGCAGGAACAGCAGCCGCCGCGGGTGTGGGTGCGCGGCATTCCCAACGCCCGCCTGCAGACGGCGGTGGAGACGATGGGCTGGCTGGCCGACGACCATAACGAAAAGGTCGCCCTGTTGCGGCAGCGGGAGGGCGCTCGCGACGGCGTCGAGCCGGACGCGCTGATCGCCCTGGGACAGGAACTCCCCTATGCGGTCCACCTCACCTGGTCGGAGCAGGATCCGGAGCAGGGCACGATCGACGCCCTCCTCTGCCGGCACGACCCGGCAGGACCCAGGTCGGCGGAGTGGACGGTTGCCCCGCCACGCCCCAGCAGCTCATGGCAGCGCCACGCCAACAATCCCATGTTGCGGACGCTGGCGCGCTCGCTGGCGCCCGAGTGGCGCGAATTCCTGCGGCAGCGGCTGCCCGACCACATGATCCCCAGCGCATTCGTCGCCATGGAGAGCCTCCCGTTGACCGCCAACGGCAAGGTGGACCGTCGCGCCCTGCCCGAGCCGGAGCGGGAGGTGGTGCGCCAGACCGGCTACCTGTTCCCGCGCACCCTGAAGGAGCGCCAACTGGTGCAAATCTGGGAGGAGGTGCTGGGCGTCTACCCGCTGGGCGTGCACGACAACTTCTTCGACTCCGGCGGCCATTCGTTGCTGGCGGTGCGGCTGATGGCCAGGATCGGACAACGCTTCCAGCAGAACCTGCCGCTGAGCATCCTGTTCCAGTACCCGACCGTGGCGGCCCTGGCGGAGTTCCTGGAGCAGCCGACCACGGAGCCGCTCTGGTCGTCGCTGGTCGCCATCCAGGCACACGGCGGCAAGCCGCCGTTCTTCTGCGTCCCGGGGGCCGGCGGCAACGTCACCTACCTCTATTGGCTGGCGCGCCACCTGGGGGCCGACCAGCCCTTCTACGGCCTGCAGGCCGTCGGCTTGGACGGCACCACCCCGCCCCATCCCTCGGTGGAGGCCGCCGCCGCCCACTACGTGGCGGAGATCCAGCGCGTGCAGCCCCACGGCCCCTACCACTTGGGGGCCCACTCCTACGGCGGCAAGATCGCCTTCGAGATCACCCAGCAGCTGCTCCGCAAGGGCGAGTCCATCGGCACCCTGGCGCTCTTCGACGCGGGCCCCCCCGGGGAGGGGCGGCAGAAGTACCGCGAGCTGGACGACGTGGAGTTCATGCTCTCGCTGGTGGATACGGTCGGCAAGCTGATGGACTACCAACACCCCCTCACCCGCGAGGCGCTCGCGCCGCTCACCCACCAGGAGCGACTGCTGCGGGTCAAGGAGGTGCTCGAAGCGATGGGCATCCTGCCCCCCGACACCGACCCGGTCCAGGTGCGCGGCCTGATCGACGTCTTTCGCATCAACGAGCAGATCGAGTACCACCCGCGAGAGACGATCCCCGTGCCCATCGACTTCTTCGCCGCCCGCGAACAGGAGGCGAGCAAGCTGCAATGGTTTCTCGACGGCTGGTCGCGGCTCGGTCCGGTGGAGGTCCATGACGTGCCGGGCACCCACGTGACGCTGTTGGCCGAGCCGCACGTCCAGGTGCTGGCGGAGAAGCTGTCGCGCTGTCTGGGACGCGCCGCGAACCGGGGTGAACACGCACCGTCCGGTGGATTGGCGGCAACCGGTACGGATGCCTGATCTTGCGGTGAAACGCCGGTTTTGACACGAAGCCCCGTAGGGCGGACTAGCGCTAGCGTAATCCGCCGGGAACGAGGGCACCTCCGCCGAAATCGCCCCCGATCCAGCCGATTACGCGGTCGCCAATCCGCCCGACATTCAGCGATCTTTTCTTGACGTAACGACACACGGTCCAGGCGGGAAACAACGCAACTCAAGGAGTCATCAGCTTTGAAATTCGGAATCCTATTCTTCTCCAGCGAGGCGTCGAGCGAGGACGCGCCCGATACCAACAAGTATCAGCTGCTGGTCGACGCCGCCAAGTACGTGGACCAGCAGGGGTTCGACTGCATCTGCACACCGGAGCGCCACTTCGACACCTTCGGCGGCCTGTTCCCCAATCCGTCGGTGACCAGCGCAGCGCTGGCGATGATCACCGAGCGCATCCAGATCCGCAGCGGCAGCCTGATCTCCCCGCTGCACCACCCGGTGCGCATCGTCGAGGAGTGGTCGGTGGTGGACAACCTGTCGGGCGGGCGGGTGGCGCTCGCCTTCGGCTCGGGATGGAACGTCAACGACTTCATCTTCTCGCCGGATCGCTACGCCACCCGCAACGCCGAGATGTACCGGCAGATCGAGCTGATTCGACACCTGTGGAGCGGCGGATCGACCACCCAGATCAACGGGCGTGGCCAGGAGGTGGAGATCCGGCCGCAACCCCGCCCGGTACAGAAGGAGCTGGAGATCTGGACCACCTCGTCGGGGAACATCGACACCTTCGTCAGTGCCGGAAAAATCGGCACCAACCTGTTGACCCACATGGAACACCAGGACGACGAGGCGCTGCGGGAGAAGATCCTGCGCTATCGCCAGACCCGGCAGGAGCACGGCTTCGACCCCGACGCCGGGAAGATCACCTTGATGCTGCACACCTTCCTCGGAAGGGACATGCACTACGTGAAGCAGAAGGTGCGCGACCCCCTGCGCGACTACCTGCGCGCGGCCATCGACCTCGAACTCAAGGCGGTGGCCGGCGGCGGTACCGCGAGCGGTGGCTACAAGGTGAAGACCCACGAGATCGCCGAGCAGGACACCGAGGAGCTGCTGGACATCCTCTTCGAACGCTATTTCTACAACATCGCCCTCACCGGAACGGTCGAGCACTGCGCCAAACGGGTCAAGGCGCTGCAGGCGATCGGCGTCGACGAGATCGTCTGCCTGATCGACTTCCTCGACGACCGGGAGGCGATCATGGAGAGCCTGACCTATCTCAGCCGGCTGCGCGCGATGTTCGATCCGACGACGCCGGCGGAGGAGGCGGGTCAGCGGGTCTCCGGGAGGCTGTGACCACCACGCGGTTCAACGACAGATCGGCGCCGATGCCCCGTAGGGTGGATAAGCGACAGCGCATCCACCAAAACGGGCGCAGCGGTCACCCGAGACGGGAATTGTCTCCAACCGACCGGGGTGGTTCAACGCTCCCCTCGGTTTTCCAACCAGCCAGACAAAATTAATTAAATCCCGGAAAAACCGGGCAACCCCTCATACCAGCGAAACAGGCGGGTCGATATAATTTGATGATTATTTTATCTCGCGCCCAACCGACTAAGGAGACGATTCCCGTGAAGCAGAAGATCCTGATCGCCGCCTCCGCGGCCCTCCTCCTCTCCACCGCCGCCCTCGCCGACGAGAACCGTGCGCTGAAGTACCGGCAATCGACGATGACCCTGATCGGCGCCAACTTCGGACCCATCGGTGCCATGCTCAAGGGCGAGATGCCCTGGGATGGCGCGGCGGCCACGCACTTCTCCACCGACCTCGCCGCGGTGGCCGGCCTCGACCAGATGCGCGGCTACCCCGCCGGCTCCGAGGGTGGCCACACCAAGGCGAAGCCGGAGATCTGGCTCAACATGGACGACTTCAAGGAGAAGATGGAGGCGTTCCAGGGCGCCGCCGCCAAGCTCGGCGAGGCCGGTGCCGGCGGCGACAAGGGCGCGATCGGCGCGGCCTTCAAGGAGACCGCCAAGACCTGCAAGGGGTGCCACAAGGAGTACAAGTCCAAGGAGTACCTCGACTGAGGCGACCCCGGGCTCCCGTCTGGAAAAGGGCGCTCCCCCGACGGGGAGCGCCTTTTTTTTCTCCTTGAGAAGAGCGAACGTACCATTCGGCAAAGCAGGCGGGAATTGTTTGCGCGGGGAGGTTCCGTTCGGCACGGCGGCCGCGGGCCGCCCTATAGGGCGCGCCGCGCGCGCCATGCCAAACGAAGGCACCGCTCGGAAAGGATGAAGGAAGGCATAACGAGCGGGAGTTCCGATCAGCGCGGCGACCACGCCCAAGCCCCCCCGCTCCAACACCGATCGGTCATCGCCACCACGCCGGACGCAGCCCGCCCGAAGAGACGATACCGATCGTTCAGAACTCGTAGGAAACCGGCGGCGGCGCAGCGGCCAATACCGCCGCCAGCAGGCCGGCGGCCACCGCGGCAACGATCAGCGCCCGCCACAACGGCACCGCCGGCGCCACCCCCTGGCGCGCGGCGGAACTCCCCAGCACCATCGGGGTCACCAGATCGACCCCCTTCACCTTCCGGTAAAAGACCACCGCCGTCACGTGGAGGGCGACGAAGGCGAGCAGCAGATTGAAGTTGAGGTGGTGAATCGCACCGATGATGCCGGCAGTCTCCTCGCTCACCGAGGGGTAGAAGGGGCCCTGAAAGAGCACCTCGTCGGTGGTGAACAGCCCGCTGATCCCCTGCACCGTCAACAGGGCGAGCAGCAGCAGCACCGACCACCCCCCCGCGGGGTTGTGACCGTGCCCCTCGGCGGGCGCGCCTCGCAGATAGCGCAGTACCGCCCCGGGGCCGCGTACGAAATCGGCGAAGCGGGCGTGGCGACTGCCGACGAAGCCCCAGATCAACCGGAACAGCACCAGTCCCAGTACACCGTAACCGCAGGCGCGATGAAGCTCCATGTCGCCGAGTTCCACGGTGATCCAGGCGCCGGCCATCAGCGCCACCACGCCCCAGTGAAACAGGCGGGTGGGGAGGTCCCAGACCGGGTTTGGGGAGGTAGACATCGAACGTTTCTCCTATTGTCCGCCCCTGACGGGGGCATACAGCCGTTTTGTTATTCGCGATCGCATTCCCATTAGGAAGCGCCCTCAGCTACCGACGGGATTCCCCATCATGGGGAGAAGAGCTGAACCTCCATCCCGGCGGGTTCCTCCCCCGCCTCCTGGTTGCCCGCGAGGGTGAAGAAGGAGACCAGCCGCTGCAGTTGCTGGGCCTGACCATACATGTGCTCGGCGGTGGCGGCGAGGTGTTCGGAGGCGCCGGCGGCCTGTTGGCTGATGGTGTCCAGGTGCTCCATCGCGCCGCCGATCCGGTTCACGCCGTCGGCCTGCTCGCCGGAAGCCGCCGAGATCTCCTCCATCAGCTGCGCGGTATGGCGGATCGCCGGAACGATGCGGCCGATCAGCGCGCCAGCCCGCTCCGCCAGCTCGACGCTGCGGTCGGCGGCCGTGCCAATCTCGCCGGCGGCCTGCTGGCTGCGCTCGGCGAGCTTGCTCACCTCGGAGGCCACCACCGAGAAGCCCCTGCCGTGGTCGCCGGCCCGCGCCGCCTCGATGGAGGCGTTGAGGGCGAGGAGGTTGGTCTTGTAGGCCACGTCGTGGATCAGCCGGACCTTTTCGGCGATCGCTTTCATCGCGCCCACCGTCTCGGTGACCGCCCGCCCACCCTCTTCGGCCTGGAGCGCGGCCTCCCGCGCGACGCCCTCGGTGGTGCGGGCGTTCTCGGCGTTGTGCAGCACCGACTCGTTGACGCTGGCGACGCTCGCGCCGGTCTGTTCGACGTTGGCCGCCAGGGCCGAGGCGTTGCCGCGCAGCGACTGGGAGGCGGCACTCACCGCGCGCGAGGCGTTGGCCATGCTGTCGGCGTTGTCGCTGACCTCGCCGATGGTCTGGCCGATCTTCACCACCATCACGAACATCGCCTCGAACAGGTGGCCGATCTCGTCGCGGCTGGCGGTGTAGGCCGGAAAGGTGAGGTCGCCGTCGGCCAGGCGCTTGAGGGCCGCCACCGCGCGCTGCAGGGGGCAGGTGATGAGGCGGGTGGCGATGAGGCTCGCCACCAGCCAGAGGACCAGGATGCTCGCCACCAGGCCCCCGCCGATGCTGACCATCGCCTGATTGAGGGTCCGCTCCTTGACCAGCCCGATCTTCTCCAGCCGCTGCCGGTAGCGTTGGCGCGCGCGATCGGTGTAGGCGGTGATCCGCCGATCGTTGCTGGCCACCAGCACCCGGCCCAGGCCGACGCTCCCGGTGACGACCGGAATCACCAGCCAGCCCTCCGGCCGCACCACCTCCTTGCGCTCGCCGGTCTCTCCCAGGACGTCACCATCGCTATTCTCGAAACCGACGTAGGAGATGTCCGGATCGCGAGCAGCCTCCTCGGAGTACTGCAGCAGGGCAGAGAGGTCGAACTCGACGATCGGCGTGGGGGCGATGGCCGCGAGCATGTTGGCCATACGCTGGACCTTGAGCTCCTTGGAGTCGCGGGCCTCGCGGGTCTGCTCCTGGAAGACCTCGGAGATCACCTCGTCGGAGGCGCCGATCAGCGCCTCCAGGGCCTCGCGCTGCTGGTTGACCAGGAAATAGGCGGCGGAGGCGAAGGAGACCACCAGGCAGGCGACCAGCGCCACCATGAACTTGGCCACGATGCCGAACCGCAGCCGATCGATACGTCGCATTTTCATCGCTTCCCCCGGAGACGGCCGAAGGGACGGGAACCGGCGCCCCGCGGGGCGAACCGAAATGCTGCGGGCCGGAGTTCCGTTCGGCGGTTTCTCGTTTTTGCTGTGCTCTCCCGAATTCCCCACGACCGATCCGCTGCGCCTCACGCCGGCGCCGAGACGAATCCCCGGCCATTCTACTGGTTTCAACGCTCCGCGGCCCGGCAATCGTGATAACCCTGGTTACGACGCTCTGCGTCGTAACCGGCCACCTTGGACGCTCCGCGTCCTATCGGGGGGAGAAAATGAAGCGCGCCGTGGTGTGGACGCGGAGCGTCCCGGAAAGCGTGGCGCCGATACGAGCGTTCGAATCCGGTTACGAATCCGGTTACCACGCGGCGCGCAGTAACTTGTCGCCGCGTACTTAGGGCTCGCGAAAGAATAACTTCCTGTTTTGGGGCGTCGAGACGCCCGTCCGGCAAGGTGCGCAAAGGGGCGCATACTCGTTGTATGCCGCGGCTTCCGCGTCCTGCTCACGCCGCATACCTACTTCCCTGTAGGCAACCCTTTGTGCAACGCCGCCGGGCGGAGCGGATCGGCGTTCCAAAACAGGAAGTTATTCTTTCGCGAGCCCTTAGCGGTCGTGGGGGCTGTCGGGGGTGATCTGGGTACGCTCGTAGGCGGCGATCGCCTTGGCCATGTTGTCGATACGTTCCCTCTTCGGCGTTCTCAAATAGCTCGGCGGCGCCAGAAGGGGTGATCGGACCAGCGCCGCTCCCGGCCGTAGAAGCGGGTCCGTTCGTCGAGGTAGATGACGACGGTGCGGTTCATCTTCTCCGCGTGGTCGCGCAGCCCGTCGCTGTCGCCCGTCGCCAGCCAGGGGCGGAGCGCGCCGGCGGCGGCCAGGCCGTCGGCCAGCGCCGAATTGATCCCCGAGGAGGTGAGCGGGTCCATGCCGAGGGCGGCGTCGCCGATGGCGATCCAGCCCGGCCCGGCGATCCGGTCGAGATGGCCGGAATGGGCCGGGTAGACCCACACCTCCCGCTCCCCTTCGTCACCCGGCAACAGGCGCCGCAGCTCGTCGCTCTCCGCGTGCAAGGCGTCGAGCCGGTCGGGGCGGTCGAGGCCGTGCTCGCGGATCAGGTCGGCGTCGCTCATGAAGGCGCTCACCAGCCGCCCCCCGGGGATCGCGGCGGCGTACCACCAGCCCAGCGGGTGGCTCTCGATCAGCGATAGGTGGCGCAGCGGATGGTCGGCGGCGGCGGGATGCAGCCGCGCCACCGCGGTGAGGGTGTCGATCCGCCGCCGCCGGGCGCCGAGCCGGCGGGCGACCAGCGAGGCGCGGCCGGTGGCGTCGACCAGCGCCCGGCCGAACAGCGGTGGCGCGCCCTTCTCGTCCAGCCGCACCCCCCACCCCCCCGGCTCCAGCCGGCCGAGGTCGGCGACCGCGCCGTGGACCAGGCTCACCCCGCGTGCCTCCGCCTGCGCCAGCAGCCAGCCGTCGAAGGCGGCACGGTCCAGGTGCCAGCCGTGGCCCTGGCCGTGGACCAGATAGTCCTGCTCGACCACCGCGCCACCGCCCCACACCGCGCGGTTGCCGTGGCACGGCAGGTGGCCGAGGGCCGCCAGGTCGGTGGCGAGCCCCAGCCGCTCCAGCAGCGGCACCACGCTGGGGGTGGCCGACTCGCCGACCCGATACCGGTCGGCCCGCGGCGGGTGGTGGACCAGCGCCACCGACGCGCCGCCGTCGCCCAGGGCGATGGCGGCGGCGACGCCGGCGGGGCCGGCCCCGGCGACGATCACGTCATAGCCGGGGGCCACCGCCTCACCCCTCGCCCGGATAGGGCAGCAGGCGCGCGACCTCGACGAACAGCGGCGTCTGCTCGTCCCCTTCGTTGTAGATGAAGCCGAGATCCTTCCACTTGTGGACCATCTCGATGTCGTCGGCGAAGGCGATGAAGTTGGAGGCGTTCATGTTGTAGTCGCTGCCGATCCATGGGATCTGCTCGATCTCCTTCGCCGCCACCGACTCCCAGATGGTCTCCCGCGGCTTGGCGTCCGCCTTCAGCTTGCGGTAGACGAACGACGGCCGCTGCGCCGGCCACCACCAGACGGTGCGCCCGAGCACCGGTTGCGCCGAGCACTCGTTGAAGTCCGCCTGCCACGGCACCGCCATCAGTTTGGTGACGTCTCCCGGCTCCATCCCCGCCGCGAAGTCCCAGCCGAGGCTCAGCGGATAGGGCACCTCGGCACGGGGGTGGATGCGGAACGGCGCCCGGTAGAGGGCCACCAGGCGGGAGACCCAGGTCATTTCGATGCCGGGTGAGAAGGCACCGCCGACGCAGTTCTCGAGCACCGCGCGGGTCAGCGCCTCGCCGTCGTGGGACGAACGCTCCTCGCCGCCGGTGAACCAGCCGTTGGCCCACTGCTCGAGCATGAAATACTGGGTGTCGGTGAGACGCAGGAACTTCGACGGGGTCTTGGTATCGGGGCCGATCGAGGCGTCGCCGGCCAGGTACGGCATCATGGTGCCGCCGCTGCTGCTGCTGATCAGGGTGTTATCGTCGCCCGGCGCGCGCAGGTAGTCGACGATGCGCCGGCGCATCCCGTTCATCCCCGGCGACGGATCGCCGAGCATCGCCAGGTCGAAACGGTGCGGCTTGGGCGGGATCGCCACCACCCAGGGGTAGGTCTGGCCGCGCATCAGGATCGGCTTGATGTCGCGCTCGAAGCTCGGCAGGTAGCCCCACTCCCCCTTGTTCCACAGACCGTCGGCGAAGATGTCGGGGCGCCCCCCCATCTTGCGCACCACCATGTCGAAGATGGTGTCGTAGAGGGAGACCAGATTGAGCACCTCGGGGGCGTAGGAGGGAGGCGTGACCAGCACCCAGGCGGGCTCCACCTCCAGCGTGTCGCCGTCCTTGAGGACGATGGTGGCACTCACCGGGCCGTCGGAGGTGTCGTCGAACCAGCCATTGTTGTTGGCGTAGGTGGTGATCGTCTCATACCCCTCCAGGGCCCCGGACCGGCCGTGGCCGCCGAGCACCAGCAGTCTTCCCTTCCCGTCGGTGCGCAGGCCGCCGAGGGTGTCGATGGAGTAGGGTTTGATGCCGGCAGGCGGGAAGCGCTGGTCGCCGTCCGGGGTGGAGGCGCGGTCGAACTCGGCGCTCTGGTCGGGACCGCAGACGGTGCGCGGGCCCGGATCGGTGATCATCCGCTGGCGCTCCAGCGGGTCGCTTACCTGGGGATTGCGCAGCGCGTGGTTCGACGCATAGCCGTCCTCGCCGAGGTTGGTCTGGAAGTCGTACCAGATCGGCTTCTTGTTGGCGAGGTGGACGGTCCAGCGGATCTCGGCCACCTCCTCGTCATCCAGGGTGACCGGCTCGCTGCTGCCGTCGGGGTGGGTGCGATAGATGTGGAAGCGGGCCGCCTGGCGCTTCAGCTCCCCCTTGCCGTCGCGGAAGTTCTCCGGCGCGAAGGGGCTGCCGTCGGGATTGATCGGCAGACCGGCGGCGCTCTCCGGGCCGATGTAGAAGTCGTCGCTGCTGCCGACGCGGGCGATGCCGATGGCGGGATAGATCGCGTAAGTGGTGTCAGCCATTTTCTTGTGTCCTCGAATTCCTTGGGTGTAATGCCGCTTCAAGTCAGGGCGACGCCGAGCCGCGCCCCCCCCTCGCGCACCCGTTCGAGGTGGCCGAGGACGTGGTGGAGGGTGTCGAGCAGGCGGGCGTCGCGCGCCGCCATGCGGGTCTCGGCGCTGCCGCACTGATGGGCGGACAGCTGCTCGGCGAACTGCTGCAGTTCGCGTCCGATCTCCTGCACCCCGGTATCGACATACTCCCAGGTGGGCACCGCATTGGGACCGACGCTGGCCGAGGCGTCCTTCCAGATCGGTGTCTGCATCATCGCGTTGGCCAGTCCCGGCAGGAACGAGTGCATGAACGGCGCCACCGCTTCGAAGTAGAAGCGCTGCGCCTCACCGCCGGCGCGGAAGGAGTGCTCCAGGCAGCGCAGCATCAGCGAATAAATGTGGTTGAAGGCTCGCCCGAGGGCCTCGGCACAGGGATCCACCTCGTGGTTGCCCACCGCCACCGCATTGCCGACGTTGGCGATCGGGTAGATCGCGGGCAGCGGCATCAGGCCGTCGGCCACCATCTTGAACTTGAAGTAGTGGGAGAGCTCTCGCGGCGGGTTGCCGAGGATCGGCCCGTACTGGCCGTCCATGCGCATCCCGTAGTGGTTGTAGGCGCCCCACGCCTCGGTCGGCACCAGGGTCTCGCCGGGGGCGACCGCCCCCTCCCCCTGCTGGACGATCTGCTGGATCGCCAGTTTCGCCGAGTCGAGGTCGGTCACCGGGATGATCCGCCCGCCACCGCGGCCGAAGTAGTAGTTCTGGTGCTGGGTGTAGCCATCGGCATCGTGGAAGATGGTCTTGCCCTCCTTCCGCGCCTCCTTCTCCAGGTACTCGATGCCCTGCTCGATCGCCTTGTAGAACTGACCGATGGTCTGAATATTCCGGCGCTCCGCCGGCGCCTCATAGGGGGCCGGGGTCTCGATGCCCATGAACACCTCGCGGTAGACCTCGGTGGTTGCCGGGTTGAGGCCGATGTAGGGAGTGGTGTTGGGGTCGCCGCGGGGGATGAAGGTGGGAAACGCTTCTGCAGAGATCGGAACGATCACCGTCACGAACGATGGCTCGATCACCCTACGCGATGCGGAGACGGGAGCGCTCTCCGGACTCGGCCGAATCGTCCTGGCATGGATTCCGCCGGGACAGATTACGAGATTTTCCGGCTACCCCGTCCGCGTGACGGATGACAGCGCCGTCACCTATTTCCATCCCCGCGATGAAATCCAGGGCGCCCCCTGAATCAGGGCGCCGCCATTTATCGGGGATGCCTCGAACAGCTGTCGTACCACCAGAAGGTGTGGACCGGTTATCATGGAGACTTCAACGGAAATACGGCCAGATTGAGTCCGATTTCCGACGCCAGCGGCGACAGCAGCGCAGGTGAGGAGATCCGTTTCAATAGCGATTCGTCCGCCACCATCACCTTTGCATGCCAAAGCGACATCCTGCTCTGCAACGCGTCCCCGGGACTTCAAGACCGGCAACTATCCAGGATTTACTAGTCGTCCGTCCACCTGACAATTTGGGATGAAATCCTCCCAACACCGTAGGATGGGCAAAGCGTAGCGTGCCCATCAAAACGGCACTGCCACGGCAAAATTTACTGCCTTCGTTCTATGGGCACGTCGCTACCGCTCCTTTGCCCATCCTACGAGAACAACATCCCAATTTTTCAGATCGACGGACAAGTGGACCCAGCATGAGCCAACCGACCCTCCGCCGTTTCACCGGCGGCGCCATCGAGCCCTACATCCCCGACCTGGCGCGGCTGCGCATCGAGGTGTTCCGCGAGTGGCCCTACCTCTACGACGGCGACATGGACTACGAGGCGTGTTACCTCGCCACCTACGGCGCCTCCCCGGAGAGCCTGTTCGTACTGGCGTTCGACGGTGAGCGGATCGTCGGCGCCGCCACCGGGGTGCCGATGGCCGACGAGTCCGAGGCGTTCAAGCGCCCCTTCCTCGTCCATGGCCACGATCCGCGGCGGATCTTCTACTTCGGCGAATCGGTGTTGCTGCCGGCCTATCGGGGCCAGGGACTGGGGGTGCGTTTCTTCATCGAGCGGGAGGGCTACGCCGGCGAACTGGGGCGTTTCACCCACACCGCCTTCTGTGCCGTGGAGCGCCCCGCCAACCACCCTCGCCGCCCCGCCGACTACCGGCCCCTGGACGCCTTCTGGGCCCGCCGCGGCTACCGCAAGCACCCGGAGCTGGCCACCACCTACCGCTGGAAGGAACTCGGCGCCGCCGCAGAGACCGACCAGCCGATGACCTTCTGGTTGAAGGCGCTGAATGAAGATTAACTTGGCGAGCTGCCAATACCCTATCGACCGCCTCGCCGACTGGGCAGTCTACCGGCGCAAGCTGGAGAGCCTGGTGGCCGAGGCGGCAAACGAAGGCGCACAACTCCTGCTCTTCCCCGAATACGGCGCCATGGAACTCACCTCCCTGCTGCCGGAACCGGTGCGCGCCGACCTCCAAGCCCAGCTGGCGGCCCTCCAGCCGCTGCTGCCGCAGTTCCTCTCCCTGCACCACGAGCTGGCACGGCGCCACGGGGTGTGGCTGGTGGCCGCCTCCTATCCGGTCCTGGACGACGGCCACTATCGCAACCGCGCCTACCTGATCGGCCCCGATGGCGAGGAGGGATTCCAGGAAAAGCGGATCATGACCCGCTTCGAGCGGGAGGAGTGGTCGATCGCCGCCGGGAGAGGGCTGCGGATCTTCACCACCCCGTTCGGCAAGCTGGCGATCAACATCTGCTACGACGCCGAATTCCCGCTGCTCGCCCACGCCCAGGTGGCGGCCGGCGCCGACATCCTGCTGGTACCGAGCTGCACCGACGGCTGGGCCGGCTACCACCGGATCCGCGTCGCCTGTCAGGCGCGTGCGCTGGAGAACCAGTGTTACGTGGTCCAATCCCCGACCGTCGGCAACGCCCCCTGGTCACCGGCGGTGGACATCAACATCGGCAAGGCGGGCGTGTTTGCCCCACCGGAGCAGGAAATCGGCGAGACCGGCGTGCTCGCCGAAGGCGAGGCAAACCACCCTGGCTGGCTGTTCGCGGAACTGGACCTCGCGCGGCTCGCCGCGGTGCGCGAAACGGGTCAGGTACTCAACCTGCGGGACTGGCCGGAACAGAAGGCCGTCGCAGCAACGGACGTCGAGGTCATCACTCTGCAATGAACGATCGCATGAACGGATTTTTCGTCTGGGTCTGGAGGATCAACGGTCTGCTCTTCCTCGCCATTGGCTTGGCCGGCCTGGTCGGCATCGCCGCCTTGATGGTCAACGTCGGAATCTTCGCATCCCGAGAATCCCCCACCGACGGGATCGCCGAAGTGGCCGGGACACGGATCGAGGATTCCGATCTGAATTTCGGGCCGTTCCGACAGGTCAAAGGAATCGACGTCTTCTATGCCGAACTGGGAACCGCGAGCAAGTATATCGGGTCCGGATCCAGCTCAACGGTCGCCAACGTTCGAAACATGCTGTTCTTCGACACCAAGAGCCGCACGTCGCATTGGCTGTTGGACGACAATGCAACGCAAATCCACCGAAGCTGGTTCCTGACCGACCCGCCCGACTGTTTCCACGCCGACGAGCACCGCGAATCGTGTGAGGCCCAACGGAAAGCCGTAGCCCTATTGCTGGAAACCGGGCCACCACGATCCGAAAAGCGCCCCTCCCCCGCCTCCCACGAAGTGCTGATCGCGACCCCGGATGGCCGTCAGCTCGCGCCGCTGCTGAAAGACGTCGACGCCGTACTCGGAACAGAGACCGTATCGGGCGGCTCGACCTTTGTCTTCTACTCCCGCTCCGGCTCGGTCAGAGTGGCCCAGCTCGAACCGACGACAAGAAAGCTGGTGACGGATGAGGCGCTTCAGGCGGATAGATAGCGACCATCCCTGTCGAGCGCCTTGGCCGAGCTATGACGTGAACGGCGACCCTTCGGCCGGTTGATGACGAAGGAAAAAATGGAAAGGAGAACGATCATGAATACTCAACACAAACACCAGGTGTCCTTTTGAGGTCACGAGCAAACGACGAAAAGGGTATCCATCCGAGACCCAGGTCAAGAAAGGTGAGCGGGTAGTCCACGGCGACAAGAATCTCGCGGAAAAGCTCGGGAGAAACGATCCCTGCCCGTGCGGTTCCGGGAGGTTGTTTCAAGAAGTGTTGCCTCAGGAAAGGCTGCTTTTGACGGAAGCAACCGAGATCACTACCAACGCTGAGGGCAGATGACACCGGCCGCCCCGGTAGCGCCGAGCGCTACCGGGTGTGGAGTCGAACACCCAGTCCCGAATCCCATCGAAGAATAGAGCCACTCCTCGCACGGAGACGACTCGATCAAAGAGCTGTTCTCAACTCAATGACATTGCATTCAGAGTTGTTGGTTCGTGAGGACGATGAGAATGGCGTTCATGTCGGAAGCGGAGATGTCCACCGCACGAAGCACGACGCAGGAGCCGCGAAGGTCCACCTCCGGCTCCTATCTCACCGCAGCTCACATTGGGATTCGCGGCCTGCTTGCCGGTTACATCCTGCTGTTTCACGCCCTGGCCTTACTCCACCGGCTGGAACCTGCACGGCTCCGCCTTGATGCCCGTATTCTTCGGCAGGATTTCCCTGGCGTTGTATCTGGTCCACGAACCGATCATCCAATATGTCACTTGGGTCGCCCGACCCGATCAGGCATGGAGTTTCGATCTACCCATGCCGCTGTGGGGGATCGTCGTGGTGCTGCCCGTCAGCCTCGTCCTCGCGACGCTGCTCGAACGCACCGTTGAGACCCCGGCGCGCAACTTCCTCAGGGCACGCCCATAGGGCCTCCGCCCCAAAGTTCGGGGACATTCGACACCGCGTGGCGACTGGTGTTGTATGAAGGTCAAGGTATTGAGGTGGGTCCCAACAGGTAAGCGCTGATATAATCGCGGACCATCGGATGGAGTACAGCCCTGGGGCTGTACGCGTGGAAACATGCGGCTTTCCTCAGAAATATGGTAGGAAATTCGTACACGCCCAAGCGTGTACTCCGACGCTCTCGGTGAGAAGCCGATTTGCTCAGCGTTTCCCTTGGCCGGAACAGCCATACGCGATAACCGGCGCATCCCACATCGGCGCAGTTCATCTCGTAGTCCGTTTCATTTGGGGAGTGATGTGTCCGCGAAGACGGTCCATGACGAGACAGCGCAAACCGTATCCCCACGCCAGTGGAGCAGACTGGTTGTGGTGTATTCCCTGATCCCGCTGACGCTGTTCATCTGCGGTGGTGACCTCGACTGGTGGCCGGCGTGGCTCTATTCCGTGCTGATCCTGGGCGCCGGCATTGGCGGGCGCATCCGGGCGGAACGACGACATCCCGGATTGACCGCCGAAAGGCAAAATATCGAAAACATCCACAACGCGAAGGCCTGGGACAAGGTGCTTGCCCCACTGATGGCGCTGAGCATCGGCTTTCCCATGGTCATCGTGGCGGGGCTGGACCACCGCTATGGCTGGTCCGCCGAATTTCCGCCATGGCTCATGGCAATCGGCTTCATCCTGATCTCGCTCGGATACGCCTTCGCGGCATGGGCGGTGGCGGAGAACCGCTTTTTCTCCAGCGTGGTGCGCATCCAGACGGATCGGGGGCATGTGGTGTGTAACAGCGGCCCGTACCGGTATGTGCGGCATCCGGGATATGCCGGGAACATTCTTGCACTGTTCGGTATCGTCCTTGCCTTGGGCTCGGTATGGACCCTGATTCCCGCGGCGGCGGCATCGATCATCGGGGTGATCAGAACGGCACTTGAAGACCGGACTCTGCAGGAAGAGCTGCCGGGCTATCGGGACTACGCACATTGCGTGCGTTATCGGTTGATTCCTGGGATATACTGAAGGACCTAGGT